>JASFTE010000508.1:0-4276 GCA_050114035.1 Armatimonadota bacterium
CGGGGAAGTGCCCGCGGAGGGTGGAGTCGCTGCGGCTGAGGACGAGGGCGCGTCGGCCCGTGGCCGTCGCGGCGGCGGCCATGTTCGCCGCGACCTCACGGTTCACGGCCACGGCTTCGCTCTCGGAGAGCGAGCGGGAGTTGGTGAGCACGAAGACGACGGGCTCGGCGGCGGCCATCTCCCGCTGCAGGGCCTCGACGCTCCAGACGGTGAGGACGGGCACCCCGTGGACCGTCTGGCAGCCGGTGGGATCATCGTCGATGGCGATGAGGGTCTCGCGCGAGCGCTCGGCGCTGGCACGGATGCGCGCACGCATGCCCTCCTCGGGCCAGGGGTCGAGCATGGCGAGGTCCATGAGCTCACGGAGCTTGCCGCGGATCATGTGGGTGCTCTCTGACGGTGGGAGCCGTTACACGAGCGACGTCACCAGGTACTCGAAGGCCCGCGCGGGGATGCCCTCGTCGATGAACTCCTGCAGCTTGTCGCGGCCGAGCTTGTCGAGCATGGCGTGGAGGGCATCGACGATCTTGATTGTGGCGCTGAAGCTCTCCACCGGGTCGCCCTGCTTGGTGACCACGTCGTAGGCGAACCAGCCGTCCCAGCCGAGCTTGTCCAGATAGAAGAGCGTCTCGATGAAGTCCCACGGATGCACCGCGGCGGGCAGCATATCCCAGTCCCAGTCGCGCGGGTTGTCGTTGAAGTGCACGTAGAAGAGGCGGCCGGCGTCCTGCAGGAGGCACACGGATTCGGCCGGGGCCTCCTGCGCGGCGAAGGCGTGGCCGAGGTCGAGGGTGACGCCGACATTGTCGAGCCCCACCTGATTACACATGTGCAGCGCGCGGCCGCAGTCGGGCAGGATCGTGCGCGTCCGCGGCTCGGCGGATTTGTACTCCATGCTCACGCGGACATCGGAGCGATGCTGGGCCCCCTCGCGGACGCCCTCGACGAGCCAGCGCCAGCGCTGCGTGTAGTCGATCTGGAAGGCGTAGTCGTGACCGTCGATGAGCGGGCAGCACGTGACCAGATTCGCGCCGAGCTCGGCGGCGATGTCCATGGCGGCGCGCATGTCGGCCACGGCGTCGGCGCGGAGCTGTGGGTCGGCGGAAGTGAGGGAGCCCCGACTCCACTTGGGGTCCTGCTTGAGGTTCAGGTTTACGGCCGAGACCTCGAGGCCCGTCGCGCGGATGAGCTCGATGGACTTCTCCACGTCTTCGAACTCGACCGGGTACACCACTTCGACCCCCTGGATCCCCTCGACCCGCTGGGCCATCTCGAGCTTCTCCTCGACGGTGCGGCCGGGCTGGTACTCCGTGAAGCGATCCATCTGCCGGCCGAGGAAGCCGATGATGACGGAGTGTCGGATCTGCATGGTCTCCTCTTTCTCGTCGCCGGGTGTGGCGTAGGCAGCTTGCCTGCGGCATGGCAGCCTGGCAGCCCCGTACGGGGCCCCGCTTCAGACAGGGGGCTGCCCCACACCCTATAGCACGCTGCTGAGATACTCGAACATCCGCGCCGACTGGCCCTCGGACTGCATCATTGAGGCCAGCTTCGCGGCGTCGAGGCGGTCGGCGATCTCGGCCATCTTGTTCAGGAGCCGGATGTTGGCGGCGAAGCCGTCGGCCGCGTCGAACTGCCGCGGGAAGATGTCGGCACCGAGCCAGCCATCGTAGCCGATGGTGTCCAGGTAGTGCAGCAGCTCCAGGAAGTGCCAGAAGTGCATAGTGCCCGAGAGCAAGTCCCAGTCGCCGCCGCCGGTGGAATCGTCGGTGTGGATGTAGAAGAGCCGGTCGGTGCGGGCGAGCAGACAGGCAGCCTCGGCCGGGTTCTCGCCCGCCATGAAGCTGTGCCCGATGTCGAGCGTCACGCCCACGTTGGGCAGCCCCACCTGCTCGCAGACGTAGGCGGCAGTGCCCGCGTTGCGCAGGAGGATGTGCGGGTGGGGATCGGTGGGCTGGTACTCGAGGCTGAGGCGCACGTCGTCCCGGTGCTGCGCCGCCTCCCGAATGCCGTCGATGAAGCTGTCCCAGGCTGCCGGGTATTCCACCTGGAACGGATAGTCGTACCCGTCTGCCACCGGGCAGCACGTCACGAGGCCCGCGCCCAGATCGGCGGCGATGTCCATGCCGCGCTGCAGCAGCGCGACGGCTTCGGCGCGGCGCTCGGGTCGCGGCGATGTGAGGGAGCCGTGGAGCCACCGGGGCAGGCCCTTCAGGTCCACGTTCACTGCCGCGAGGGGCAGGTCGTACTTGGCGAGCAGCTCCCTGGCCGGCGCGGGGTCATCCAGGTCGCGCGGGAGCTTCAGCTCCACCCCGCCGGCGCCCTCGATCCGCGTCACCAGCTCCAGCTTCTGCTCGAGGGTCCGGTCCTCGCCGTAGGTGAAGAAGCGGTCGGTGCACCTGCCGAGGAAGCCGGCGTTGATCGAGTACTTGAGGTCCAGCACGATGGCGCCCTCCCGGTGGCCTGGCGTGCACACGGTATTCCGTGCGTCGCGAGAGGGTCCCTTTGTTGCGGGACGAGCGGGAGCGGGCCAGGAATTCGCGAGCCGAGGGCGAAACCACGGGCAATGGTCACATACTGACAGCCGAACGGGAGGGGCACGGCACATGCCGAAGATAAAGACGCTGCTGCTGGCCGGGGGGAAGATCCACGATTTCCAGGCCTGCGGGGACGCCATGGAGCAGACGCTCGAGGCCGCGGGCGACTTTGACCTCACGCGAGTGAACGACGACCTGTCGGTGCTCGAGGGGGACGGACTGGACCCGTACGACCTCATCGCCTTCTACTACACGGTCGGGGAGATCACGGACGCGCAGAAGAACGGTCTGCTGAACTGGGTCGCGTCGGGCAAGGGCTACGCCGGCGTGCACTCGGCGGCGGACTCGTTCCGGGAGTGCCCGGAGTATCGCGCCATGGTGGGCGGGCACTTCGTCACGCACCCGAAGTTCCGCGAGTACCAGGTGAGCATCGCGGACGCGGAGCACGAGATCACGGCGGGCCTGCCCGAGGAGTTCATGGTGGAGGACGAGCAGTACATCACGAGCTACGACCCGCGCGTGCACGTGCTCGCCACGGCGCTGTGGAAGGGCGACGCGCTGCCGGTGGCGTGGACGAAGACGTGGGGGAAGGGGAAGGTGTTCTGGCTGGCACTGGGGCACAACGGCGACGCGTGCCAGCACGAGATGTTCAAAGTGCTGCTGCAGCGCGGGGCGAAGTGGGCGGCGACGCCGGAGGAGGGCGAGGACTAGCGGTCACGGGGCCGGCGCGGCGGCGACGTGGGGACGTCGGCTCGTGCGTGGGTCGTAGGTGCCCGCAGCGAGTACCTTCCAGTCCCCTTTCTCCGGGTATGCAATCTCGATTCGCCAGCGACGCGGTTCCCGCTGGCCAGCAAGGCACTGCTCGGCGCGCTGGAGCAGTGCCTGAGCTTGTTCCGGGGTGGCATCGGGGCGCACTCTGACGAGCAACCGGTATGGCTCGTGCCTGAGGTCGGTACCCGGGAAGACGCCCTCGACCACAGGCGACTCCAGTTCGTGCGTCAGCACCTGGCCGAGCGACAGCGTTCGCTGCAGTTCCAGGAATTCGCGCTCCTGCGCGTAGCACCAAACGAAGGCGCAGTAGGCGAGCACCGCTGGCACGAGTAGGGCAACCGCTCCGGCTATCATTCTCAGGCACCACTGCTTTGTGCTTGTCCGCCGCTGCTCGACGACCCACGAGTCGAAATCGAATCGCTCCCCCTTCATCCAATACCGCAGCCAGTGGATCACAGCAACGGCACCGTGTGCCTGGTGGTGCAGAAGAGAGAGCGACAGCCCGATGATCAAGTGAAAGAGGGCGAGTCCGAGCAGAAGGCTCGTGATGGGATAGGGGGTCCGGGTGATGCCGATGTATATCGTGGTGTAGGCGACGGCAGCGGCGGCCAGCATCACAGCCCAGAACCACTTGGCGCCCCAGAGCATCTTGCGCTTGTGCTCGAAGTCGGGCAAGCCGTGGAGGAACCGCAAGGAGAAGTAGCCCATCACGATCAGAATGGCAACGAATGCCGCGAGGCCCGCGATGTGCTCGACGGCGCGTTCCGAGAACCAGGTGTGCCAGATCTCAAGGCCTTGCTCCGTGGGCACCCACAGTCCGCCCCTCGTCGACCAGCGGCGTGCAGCGACTGATCATAGCACGAACTCAGCACGCATGCCAGCGTCCGGGGAGCCGCCGCCTACTCCGCAGAGGGCGTTGGCGCAGGTGTCGGAATCCGAATGGGGACCGCCCATGGTCTGGCCGCGGCGTT
>JASFTE010000509.1:0-4268 GCA_050114035.1 Armatimonadota bacterium
CAAAGAACCAGGAACTGGAGGATAAGAGCCACCAGCTCCGGGAGGCGCAGGACCGTCTTATGGCCTCGGAAAAGCTCGCGCTGGTCGGACAACTTGCGGCCAGCGTCGCGCATGAGCTCCGCAACCCACTGGGTGGCATGAAGAACGCAGCCTACGCACTCGGGAAGCGACTTGGTGACGGTGATGAGACGGTGCGCACAATGCTCCACGTCATCGACCAGGAAGTCGGCAACAGCGATCGGATTATATCTTCGCTCCTGGGCTTCTGCCGCAGCGACCGCGTGGAGCCCGAGGAAACGGACGTGAACGCGTGCGCGCGCGCTGCGCTGCGCAAGGCCCAGGCCCATGACAGCATCCAGGTCAGTACCGAGCTCCCGGAGGACCTCCCGCACATACTGGGCGACGAGGGGCAACTCCAGCTCGTCCTGTCGAACCTCGTTGCCAATGCCGTGGAGGCAATGCCCCACGGCGGCGAGCTGCACGTGGGGACGGGCGTGGACAACGGGTTCGTCCGGGTCGAAGTCCGCGATACCGGCCCGGGGATTGCCGACGACGAGCGGGAGAAAGCGTTCCGGCCGCTCTTCACGACGAAGGCCAGAGGCGTGGGGCTTGGCCTCGTGATATGCAAAACCCTCGTGGAGCGGCACGGCGGCAGGATCGCCATCAGCAGTACGCCGGGACGAGGCACTAGTTTCATCGTGAAGCTGCCGGTAATACGCGAACAGGAACAAGCCCATGCAGACCCCACCGGCCGTGCTGGTGATCGATGACGATTCCAGCATGCGACTGACCTTGGCAGTGCTCCTCGAGGACGAGGGCTATCGCGTGCTCAGTGCTGCCGATGGCGAGGAGGGCCTGGCGATGTTGCGGGCCTCGCCCGTGGCCCTCGTCGTTGTTGACATGAAGATGCCCGGCCTATCCGGGGACGAGGTGTGCGCCGCGGTGAAGGCTATCCAGCCTGCAGCGGCCGTCATCATGATCACAGCACACGTCGCCGCCGATGTCGCCGACAGGGCGATGGTGGCTGGGGCCCACACCATGCTGTACAAGCCGCTGGACATAGACGCCTTGCTGGACTCCATCGCCCAGTTGATACAGGAGGCACAAGGGGCACCCTCCCCCAACAGCATACCCCGTGGGGCCTGACACGACGCCGGAGGCGGGGCTGAGGGTGAGGAGCCGACAATGGCCAGCGAATCTCGCATACTTGTAGTGGACGACGCCGACGGCGCTAGGGTGAGTCTCGACTACATCCTGGCCGATGCCGGCTACGCCGTGCACAGCGCTTCGACGGTGCAGGAGGCCGTGGCACTTGCGCAGGGGCAGGCGTTCGACGCGGCTATTGTGGACATCAGTCTGCCCGACGGTTCCGGCACCGAGGTGCTCACGGCGCTGAAGCAGCGCCACTCCGACTGCGTCGCCATCATGGTCACCGGCCACGCGTCACTGGACAGCTCGGTGCAGGCCCTCAACGAGGGCGCAACCGGCTACGTCCTCAAGCCGGTGGACATGGACGAGCTGCTGCTCATGCTGGGCGAGGCCCTGCAGCAGCAGCACCTGAGAGCTGAGAACCAACAGATGCTCAGAAAGCTGTCGGTTCTCTACGACATCGGCTCCGCTCTCGCTCAGTCACTCGACATGGAGGACACACTGACGCGCGTCCTCCGGTTGCTGCTCGACAACCTCGGCGGAGACATGGGAGCAATCTGGGTGGCCGGGACCGACGAGGGCCAGTGGACGATGGTGGCCCACCAGGGGCTGCCCGCGCACATGCGCGAGGACGGCATCGTGCCGGTCGCTGCAGACGGCCGCGCCCTCGCAGAGGCTGAGGTCGGCGCCACACTGCGAATGGGCCCGAACAGTCCCCCGGAGGCAGCACAGGCCACGGATGGCGACGGTCGCCAGGGCTGCAGCCTGCGGTACGTTCCCTTGCGTCACCTGACGGAGCTGAAGGGTGTCATGGGCGTCTCCGCCAAGGGCTCTCGGCCACCGAGTGCCGAGGACCTCGAGTTGCTTGCCGCGCTGGGGACCCAGATGGGGGTCGCCATCCAGAACATGCAGCTTTTCGACGAGCTGCGGCGCGCACACGAGAGGCTGCAGGGCGCCCAAGAGAAGCTCGTACGCGCCGAGAAGCTGTCCGCCACGGGGCAACTGGTTTCCGGGGTGGCGCATGAGCTCAACAACCCCCTGGCTGTCGTCATCGGTTTCGCGCAGCACCTGGCCCGGATAGCCACGGACGAGGCCATCAAGCACGCCTGTTCGCGGGTCTACGAGCAGGCCAAACGGTGCAGTCGCACCCTGGATCATCTGCTCACATTCGCGCGGGAGTACGCGCCTGAATGGCGGCGCGTGCAAATGAACGAAGTCATTCAGTCCACGATGGACCTGTTCGCCTACAAGCTGCGGGTCCGCAGCATCGATGTCGATCTGGACCTGGACGCCGACCTGCCCTCCACCGGTGGCGATCCGCACAAACTCCAGCAAGTCTTCGTCAACATCATCACTAATGCGTTCCAGAGCATGGTCGCGGACGGCGACGGCGGACGCCTGACGATACGCACTACCGCCGGCGATGGCTCCATCCGCGTCGTCTTCTCGGACACAGGCCAAGGCATCGCCCCCGAGCATCTGACGAGAGTCTTTGATCCGTTTTTCACCACCAAAGACATCGGCCACGGAACGGGGCTGGGCCTCAGCGTGTCCTACGGCATCATCAAAGAGCACGGCGGCGAGGTGACCGTGGAATCCGAGCAGGGCAAGGGCGCCACATTCACCATCGATCTCCCGATCCGCCAAGCGCCCGAGCCCGAGGCGGAGCTGGCCGCGGACATTGATCTGTCCTGTTGCCGTAACAGGCGCGTGCTCGTTGTGGACGACGAAGAGGCAGTCGCAGAGCTCGTGGACCGCATCCTCACCCGCGCCGGCGGAGAGGTGCACATGGCTCTGAACGGGCTCGCCGGCAAAGAGAAGGCCCTCGCGGAGCACTATGACCTGCTGATAGCGGATCTCAAGATGCCTCGGATGGGCGGCGAGCGGTTCTACGAACACCTTTTGGACGAGGATCCGCGTGTCGCGGCTCGAGTCGTCTTCTGCACGGGCGACACGATGAATGACGCCACAACCCAGTTCGTCATGAACTCAGGTCGCCCATTCCTTACGAAGCCGTTCGTCCTCGAGGAGCTTGCCGCAGTGATCCGCGAGGTCCTGGAGGAGTAGGAGGCGTGTGCGAATGACTCTCTCGACCGAATCGAACCAGCAGTTGAAGGTACTCGTCGTGGACGACGAGGAGGGCATCCTGGAAGTCTTCCGCCTGGCTCTCGTGCCCTGCGGACACAACGTCACGTTCGTCGGCAGCGGCCCGGATGCCATTGAGGCGGCACGCCAGCAGCAGTTCGACGTGGCGTTCATCGACGTTGCCATGAGCCCCATGGACGGCCTCTCCACGCTGTCACGACTCAAGGCTGTCTCCCCGGATACTCAGTGCATCATGATCACCGCCTTCTACAGTGGCGAGCTTTCCCGCCGAGTGCGCAGCAACATCGTCTCCGACGCCATGCAGCTCGGGGCGCGCGGATGCCTGCGCAAGCCCTTCGAGCTCGACACCATTGCCCGGGCGGCCGAGTACTTCGGCCGGCAATCCGCCAACTTCTCGCGTGCCACATCAGAGGCACAGAGCGCGGACGCCGCCTACACCGGTGGACAGTCCTGAGGCGTCGTTGTGCTCCCGCCAGGTCTGACGCACGGCGGTGGGCACCAGAAATGGACCCCATCATGCAGCAGATGGGCGCACTCCAAACCGACGAGCTTTCCGTCCTGCGCGAGTTCTCGCAGGCTCTGGCAGGAGCGCTCGATTGCGATGAGTTGCTCGCTCTCGTTCCGCCCGCGCTCCACCGTCTTGTGCCGTGCGACATATCCGCATTGGCCGTCTCTACTGACACGGTCCCTCGCGTGCTGCTTCGTGACGCGCGGCCCGTGGGCGAGCCCATTCGGGAGCAGGCCAGGCTGCTCGTCTGCAGCGCGTTCCACCGACTAACCGGGATACCGCCCGCTGACGCGCGAATCGACCATGGGAGAGCCTCTGGCGAGGCGTCCCAACAGGACGCTTCTGGCGACATTCAGTCCATCTGTGATGTCCCGCTCAGTACCACGGAGGGCGTGGTCGGCGCCGTCAGTGTACTGTCTCTCCAGAAAGAAGGGTTCGACGAGCACGCCGTCAGCCTCGTTCGGACGCTGGCGAGCCAGACCGCCGCCGCCGTCGCGCGTATCCG
>JASFTE010000510.1:0-4261 GCA_050114035.1 Armatimonadota bacterium
CAGCTCGATCGACAGCCGGACGCTCGATGTGCACATTGGGAGGGTGCGCGCCAAGATAGAGCGCGACCCCCGCAATCCCCAGATGATCATCACAGTGCCGAGCGTGGGGTACAAGTTCCAGGCTCCCGAGGCGGCCGAGCTCGAGGCACCCGAGGAGTCCGAGGCGAAGGCCTCCGGCGGACGCAAGAAGAAACGCGACCGGTAGCGCTCCATTCGGCCTCCCGCAGTCGGAGCAGGTCCAGACAGGGAGGCCGCTGCTATTCCGTATCCACGACGTACGCCTCAAGCGCCCCGACGGGCTGCGCCATTGCTCGATCCTGCCAGAGGGGGTGAGGGAGAACGGCGCGGCGCTGGAGCTGCTCGGCCACCACGTACCAGGGGCGCACAACGCCCTTGCGCTCCGCCCTCTGAATCCCGAGCGCGATCTCATAGAGAGCGGCGCCCTGGACCGCACCGCACAGCGTTATCTGGGGCATGTCGTCCGTGCCGCGCTCCAGAAGCTGCAGCACCTCCTCGGCCGACAGCATCAACTGGGGCACGCGCGGCTGTATGACCGCCGAGAGCGACTCGGCCTTCAATGTGCGGCCGATGTGATCGGCCAGGCTCCCGGGCCCAAACAGGACCTTGGGGGCCATGTACTCGGGACCCAGCGATCCCTCGAGACGGATCATGTCCAGCAGCTCATCCCGGCCGATGCGCTGGATATTGGCCATGAGGAAGTCCGCGAAGCCCATTGCCAAGTGCACCGCCTCGACCAGGCCGGGGTCGGCCGGGCAGAAGAAGTTCGCGCACTTGGCCGGCTTCCAGTGCTCCGCCAGGCACCCGTCGTAGTGCAGCACGCAGCGTTCTGCAGGGATCCGCTCGCCGCGGAACCGCAGCGAGGGCCTCTGGGAGCCGATCTCGGCGAGGGCCGCGATGCCGCCCGGGATGCCTCGCAGCACCCGGAACGCCGTCGCCCGAACCGCCGAGTACAGCCGCAGCCGCACAAGTGCATCGGCGCTCGTCACGTCGAAGTGGTGGAGGAACTCCGCGTACTCGCGCCACCGGGCCAGCGCTGGGGCGAGGCTCGCGCGCTCGGGGGCTCCGCCGCCCGCGCTCGACGAGGCCCGCAGGGCCCGCTCGGCGGCCGTCTCCAACTCCGCCAGGTCACTGCGGAGCTCCGCGGCACGCCCGCGTAATCCCTGCCTGAGGCGCTGCTGGAACTCGGCCGACAGGAGAAGCGCCTTGTGCAGCCGCGGCACATCGCCGGCGCCGAGCATGGTCCCGTGATGGCAGCAGCTCTTGGGGCAGTTACCACACACGGTCAGTGTGATCTCTTCCAGCCGCTCGTAGGCCGCCTGGCACTCGTCTGCAAACGCCGGCATGGATGCCTCCTGGCACTACTGTCGCCTGCAGCGTCTCGGCACGCGCCACTGCGCACCGAGAGCTTCGTCTCTTGCCCGCGCGCTTCCTTCCGCGTTCCGCGCGCGAAGTCGATGTCCCGCACCTGCATACATACACGAGGTGTCCAATGCGAACCAGCAGGCTGCACCGGGTGCGGGGCGCGTGTGTTGCGACCGTTGACTGGCCGGCGGGCCAATGCTACATTCACGTTCGGGCTGAGGCCGGCCGCCGCACGACCGCGCGGCCAGAGCACGGGCTGCAGCCGAGGAGCGCAACGCCGTGAGCGACGCGCGGAAGGCAGCGCGACGGGTGCAAGAGCTGCGTGAGCTCATCAACCACCACGCACACCTGTACTACGTGCTAGACACGCCGGAGATACCGGACGCGGAGTACGACCGCCTGTTCCGCGAGCTGGTGGAGCTGGAGGCCGCTCATCCCGAGCTCGTCACGCCGGACTCCCCCACCCAGCGCGTCGGTGCGCCGCCGCTCGAGGAGTTCGGCACCGTCGAGCATCGCGAGCCGATGCTGAGTCTCGGCAACGCCTTCGACAGCGATGAGCTGCGGGAGTTCGACCAGCGGCTGAAGCGCCGCCTGGCCATGGACGAATCCGAGATGCTGGAGTACGTGTGCGAGCTGAAGATCGATGGCCTCGCCGTGTCGCTGACCTACGAGGACGGCGTGCTCGTCCGCGGCGCAACGCGAGGCGACGGCCGCGTCGGTGAGGACGTGACGCAGAACCTGCGGACGGTGCGCGCCATCCCGCTGCGGCTGCGGGGCGTACGTGTGCCGGCCTTCGAGGCGCGCGGCGAGGTGTTGCTCACGAGGGACGAGTTCGAGCGGATCAACGCGGAGCGCCGGGAGGCGGGTGAGCCGGGGTTCGCCAATCCGCGGAACGCCGCGGCCGGGTCCATCCGCCAGCTCGACTCGTCGATCACCGCGCAGCGCCGACTGGACGCGTTCATGTACGGCATCGGATATGCCGAGGGGCTCTCGCTGAGCACACACGAAGCGGAGCTCGAGGCCCTCAGTGACAGCGGGCTGAAGATCAATCCGCATTCGGCCAAGTGCACCGGGATCCACGAGGTAGTCCAGTACTGCGAGAACTGGCAGGCCCGGGAGCACGAGCTGCCGTATGCCACCGACGGCGTGGTGGTGAAGCTGAACTCGCTCGAGCTGCAGCGCATCGCCGGCGCCACGAGCCACGAGCCGCGCTGGGCGACGGCGTTCAAGTTCCCGGCCGAGGAGGCCATCACCCGCGTGCAGAACATCGACGTGCAGGTGGGCCGCACGGGCGCGCTCACGCCCCGCGCCGTCATGGAACCCGTGCTCGTTGACGGCACGACCGTGACGCACGCGGCGCTGCACAACGAGGACGAGCTCGCGCGCAAGGACGTCCGGATCGGCGACCACGTGGTGATCCACAAGGCGGGTGACATCATCCCGGAAGTGGTGCGTGTGCTCACGGATCGCCGCACGGGCGAGGAGCGCGACTTCGACTTCCCGGTCACGTGTCCCGTCTGCGGCGCCGATGCCGTCCGGCCCGAGGGAGAAGCCGTGCGGCGATGCACCGGCGTCGCGTGCCCGGCCCAGCTCAAACGCTCGCTGGCGCACTTCGCCAGTCGCCACGCTATGGACATCGATGGGCTCGGCCCGGCCATCGTGGAGCAGCTCGTTGACGCGGGTCTGGTGCAGGACGCCGGCGACCTGTACGGGCTCACCCTCGACCAGCTCGTCCCGCTCGAGCGCATGGCGGAGACGTCGGCGCAGAATCTGTTGCACGCCATTGCCGCGAGCACGCGGCGGGAGTTCCCGCGGGTGCTCTTCGCCCTGGGGACCCGTATGGTTGGGGAGCACGTGGCGCAGGTGCTGGCGACGGCGTTCCCGTCCGTCGAGGCGCTCCGGGCGGCCTCGATAGAGGAGTTGGCCGCGACGCACGAGGTGGGAGAGCGTATCGCTGAGAGCGTGGCGACGTTCTTCGCTCAGAAGCAAACGCAAATGGTC
The DNA here is from genome assembly GCA_050114035.1 of Armatimonadota bacterium. Taxonomy (GTDB): domain Bacteria; phylum Armatimonadota; class Zipacnadia; order JAUWAU01; family JAUWAU01; genus JAUWAU01. The sequence goes on from JASFTE010000510.1 coordinate 3,385, forward strand.
CTCAAGAAACTCGCCAATGCGGGCGTACAACTCCGATGGGAGCCGCCGTCGGCCGAGGTCGAATCGCCGCTGGCGGGCAAGCGCGTCGTGTTGACCGGAGCCCTCCAGACGCTGACGCGGACTCAGGCCAAGGGGATGGCCGAACGGCTTGGTGCGCGCGTGTCGGGCAGCGTCAGCAAGAACACCGACTACGTCATCGTGGGCGAATCGCCGGGCTCGAAGTACGAGAAGGCACAGAAGCTCGGCATCCCGGTGCTCAGCGAGGACGAGCTCGTCGCGATGGCGGACGCGGACGCCTGATCGCAGGAATCAGCATGGATAGAGACCGCCCACCCCGCCTCCGCCGGCCAGACATACCCGTCGGCAGATCCCGCCTGCGCACACTCGTTCTGTACTGGTTTGCCGTGGTCGCTTGGATGGGGTTCATCTTCATCCTGTCGTCCGGGCCCAGGTCGTGGGATATCGGGATGCCGGACATGAGCGACAAGTGGGGACACATGGTAGCCTACGGTATCCTGGGCGTGCTGATCGTGTGGGCCGTCGGGCGCTCCTGGGGCTGCGGCGCGGGCCCCGCTGCGATGTGCGCCTTCCTCGGGGCAACCGCATACGGGGTGGCCAACGAGATCCACCAGATGTCCGTACCGGGCCGACACGCCACCGTGCCGGACGCGTTGGCGAACGCCATCGGCGCGGCGCTCGGGGGCGCGCTGGGGATCGTCGCGAGCCAGGCGTGGAACGCGTGGCGCAGAAGGGCGGCACGCCGCTCGTGGGGCCGGGAGGGGCGAGGACGGGTCACTGGCGCAGGCGGGCACCCGCAGTACGGCGGCCGGACAGGAGGAGCTCGGCGGCGAGGGCGGCGATAGCCAGAATCAGCAGA
>JASFTE010000511.1:0-4258 GCA_050114035.1 Armatimonadota bacterium
CCGCCTCGGCTTCGTGTCGCCGATGATCCCCCGGGCACCCTGGAGCGCGTCGTCGCAGCGCTCGTCGGGCGGCCGGTGCCGGGCGAACTTGACCAGATCGCACTCGCCCAGCAGATGGCGGAACCGGTCGGTAACGTCCTCGCCGACGCCCGCGTCGGGCAGCTCGTCCACGATCTCCTGCGTCGTGGACTCGAGCGCCGGGACGGCGTACAGGCCCTCGATGTAGCGCCGGAGTATGTCGCCCAGCTCCGTGTAGTATGCCTTGACCATGCCTCTGGCGAGAAGATCGGAGCGGGCCAGCGCGTCCAGCTCCTCGTACGCCACATCCTCAGGCGGCCGAGGTGGGGGAGGGGGCGGCGCGATCTTCTCGCGCGCGGGCCGCTCACGTCGGCGCCACAGCTTCACGCCGACGAGCAGAGCGGCCAGCAGGGCGAGGGCGAGAAGCACGGCGAGTATCGTGCCGACGGGGCTGCCCTTGACGGACTTGGGCCCGCGGATGTCGAGAATGTCCTCCGCGTCCGGGGGCAGAACGCTCTCCACGTTGATCGTAACGGGTTCCGTCGTCACGGTGCCTTGCTCTCCGTTCGGCCCCACGTACTGCACCTCGACCGCGGGGATCGTCTGCTCGGCGACGTCGTAGACGGCGACCTCGTAGATGGCGCGGGTCTCCCCCGGCTGCTGCTCGACGCGGTAGTCGCGCACCTCGAAGGGGGCGAGCCCGGCATCAGCAGCAGGCAGTCGCACGCGGACGTCAGGAGGGTGCCGGACCGTCACCGTGTACGCGATGGGATCACCGATGGTGATCTCACCTTCGGCCACGCCCGCCGCGACGCGCACGGGCGGCTCCTGCTCGGCGGCGACGGCCGGGAGCAGGCACACGAGAGCCGCGCCGACAAGGGGGAGCCGCGGGGCCCTCATCGCCGGAGCCTCCTGGCCCGCTCGGCGAAGAAGCGCAGGAGCGGCTCGACGTACGGCGTGCCGCAGTCGATGTCGATGCACTCCACCTGGGCGTCGGTGAGGGTGTCGCGCTGCGTCTCACGCTCCCCGGCGGCAGCCTCCGCGAAGGCGCCGCGCACGCGGCCGCTCCCGGTGTCAACGAGGCGGCGCTCTCCGGTCTCGGCGTCCTCGAACTCCACGAGACCGATGGATGGCATCTGCAGCTCGCGGGGATCCGTGAGCACAATGGCGACCACATCGTGGCGCCGGCTCGCGATGCGGAGGGGCTTCTCGTACTCGCCGGCCCTGAAGTCCGAGACGACGAACACGACGCTGCGCTTGCGCACGACGCGCCCGAGGTACTCCAGCGCGCCGGCGATGTCGGTCCCGCGGCGCCCGGGGCGGAAGTACAACACCTCCCGAATCAGCCGGAGCACATGCGTGCGGCCCTTGCGCGGCGGAATGAAGAGCTCGATTTCGTCGGTGAAGATGACGAGGCCGACCTTGTCGTTGTTCTTGATGGCGCTGAATGCCAGCAGCGCACAGATCTCGGCGGCCGTCTCGGCCTTGAGCTGCTCGACCGTCCCGAACTGCGTCGAGCCGGACAGATCGACCGCAAGCACGACGGTCAGCTCCCGCTCCTCCGTGAACCGCTTCACGTACGGCCGGCGCATGCGCGCCGTGACGTTCCAGTCAATGGTCCGCACGTCGTCGCCGAGCTGGTACTCGCGGACCTCCACGAACTCCATTCCGCGACCGCGGAACACGCTGTGGTACTGCCCGGCGAACTGCTCGTTCACCAGGCGGCTCGTGTGGATCTCGATGCGCCGAATCTTGCGAAGCAGCTCTTTCGGGATCATGGGCGCGCTACGGTTGTGTCAGGGAACTTCGATGGTGTCCAGGAGCTGTTCGATGATGTCCACGGAGGTGACGTCCTCGGCCTCCGCCTCGTAGCTCACGATGATCCGGTGCCGCAGCACGTCCGGGGCGATGCTGCGAACGTCATCGGGCGTGACATAGCCGCGGCCGCGCAGGAAGGCAAGCGCCTTGCTCGTGAGCGTCAGGTAGATGCTGGCCCGGGGCGATGCGCCCCACTCGATGAGGTCCACGACATCGGTCATGCCGCAAGCCCCCGGGTCGCGGGTGGCGAGCACGAGATCGACGATGTAGTTCTCGATCTTCTGGTCCATGTAGACGTCGTACACGACGCGGCGGGCCGCCACGATGTCCGCCGGCGACACCACGGTGGCAACGTCGATGTCCTCGCCCGTCGTCATCCGGCGCAGTATGTCGAGCTCCTCGTTCCGGTCGGGGTACGTGACGTTGACCTTGAGCATGAAGCGATCCACCTGCGCCTCGGGCAGCGGGTAGGTGCCCTCCTGCTCGATGGGATTCTGCGTGGCGAGCACGAGGAACGGCTCATCCAGCGGGAACGTGTTCCCGCCGATGGTCACCTGTCGCTCCTGCATCGCCTCCAGGAGCGCGCTTTGCACCTTCGCGGGGGCGCGGTTGATCTCATCGGCGAGGATCAGATTGGCGAAGATGGGGCCCTTTCTCGGCTCGAAGCTCCGGTCGCGCTCGTTGTATATCATCGTGCCGGTGAGGTCGGCGGGCAGCAGGTCGGGCGTGAACTGCAGGCGCTGAAACCGGGCGTCGATGGTGTCCGCCAGCGTCTTCACCGCGAGGGTCTTCGCCAGCCCCGGCACGCCCTCCAGAAGAACGTGCCCGTCGGCCAGCAGCGCCACCAGGAGGCGCTCGATGAGCTCCTCCTGCCCGACGATGACCTTCTCGATCTCGCTCCTGATGGCGTCCGCGAAGCGGCTCTGCTCGGCGATTCGCTGGTTCAACGCCTCGATGTCGGGATGCGTCACTGGCCCACGCCCCCTGTATATGTCTTGGTCCAGAGGCCCGCCTACATCATTTCGGAACGTCCTACCCGCACGGTCCGTTCCTCCCCTGGGCAGGGAGGCCTCCCATCCGCCGGGAACGTCCATGAATACAGGATTCGCCGATCCATCATGGAGGGAGAACACCGATGCGCCATCGGCTGATTGTGCTGGCTATCGTGTTGCTGGGCGGGGTGCTTCTGGCAGCGGCAGGCAGCCTCGTCGCCGCTCAGGGAGGTGCGAAGGGGAAGCCGGCTGTGGCCGAGTCGCCCATCGTGGCGGCGGTGGCGATTCAGTCCGAGACCCGATACGCCACCGACGCCTTCGGCCAGGGCGAGCTGCGCGACAGCTTGACCCAGGTGACGAAGGTGCTGATCGTGCGCGCCAACGGGGAGATGGAGCGCAAGCCCGTGAGGTAGGGCAGAGGGCGCGTCTCCGCCCTTCCGCCACATGCGGCCCATCTGACGGCTAGAGCGCCTCGATGACTCTGACGACGCCTCCGGCGAGGAGCCACAGCAGCCACGTGCCGCCGCAGACGGAAGCCGTCACGCCGTGAGCGTGCTCCACATGGATGTGCAGGAGCTTGTCGAAGGCGACCATTACGATGACGTACATGCCCACGACCGCCACCAGGAGGCCGATGAGGCCAGGCACAAGCCACAAGACGAGCTGAACCGCCACGGTTGCGCCCAGAGCGACGGCCGCGATCACCCGCCACAACTGCGCCCCGCTGGGCCGATCCTCCACCTGCGTCATGAGGGCGACATACACCGCGAGACAGGCAATAGGGATTTGGTACACTACGGCCCATACAGGATGGCGCACTAATACGTCGAGTTGGAGCACCGCGCCCGGGCCCATGTTCGCTCACCTCGCTCGCCAAGCGCAGAGACGCGCGTCGGCGCCTGGTCCTCCCGTTTGGCGTGATGTTCCGCCCGATGCCGCCGCATTCGGCCTCAGCGGCGGCCAGGGCATCACAGTCATGGTCACTGCAACGGTCTGGCCAGAACGAACGGCGCTGTCGCCCCGCTCCGCGGTGAGCCTGGCGCCGCTGTGCCGCGCACTCAGGGACCCGATGGGGGAGAAGCGGCTCGGCTGTCTCCCTGCGCCCCGTGCGCGCGAGGTCGTGGAGTCGCCACGGCCCACAGGCTGCGTTGGCGCCATCTCACGACTGTCCGGCGTCGAGCAGGACGCGTGTGCCAGGCATTCGCGAGCGACCCCGCATTGCCGAGCGGCCCCAGGGGTGCGGTGTCACTGGATCACGCCATGCGGCTGGATCACGTCAGCCGTTCTGCGCGGGCTCTGCGGGTGTACGCGGCGGGCGCCTTGTGGGCTGCTCAGGGGGCTCCCGGGCCCGATTCGGCCTGTTTGGCGGTCGTTTTCAAGAGTCAACATAACATATATTCTCGGACCATCGGCTTCGGCCAGGATTGGCC
>JASFTE010000512.1:0-4255 GCA_050114035.1 Armatimonadota bacterium
TCTCGGCGGTCAGCATCGAGACGTACGGCGTTCTCGAACGTCTGTCCTCGGAACGACCTCTCGGCATTGGCGTGCTGGAGTGGCTGGTTGCCCGCGCCCTCGGGGCCGAGGGGGCCTACTTCATGGTCGTCGCGCAGAAACGGAGAACGAAGGCGCAAGGCAATGAGGCGCATCTCAGGTAGTAGCACGCCTGGGAGCACTCACACGGGAGGTGGGACGCGATGATCTCATCGGAGCGGCAGGAGCCGTGGTACGAGACGTTCTTCACCGACGACTATCTCGAGCACTGGATCGGCGGCGGCATTGACCGGGAGCGCACGAAGAGGGAGACGGACTTCGTCGTGGAGGTGCTTGGACTGGCGCCGGGCATGCGGGTGCTGGATCTGTGCTGCGGACAGGGAAGGCACGCTGTGGAGCTGGCGAGACGCGGGTGCCGCGTGGTCGGCGTCGATCTGTCGGCACCGCTACTGGAGGCAGCCGAGCGGGCAGTGCAGGAGGCGGGCGTGCAGGTCGAGTACGTTCACTCTGACATGCGAGAGATCGCCTTCGACAGTGAGTTCGATGCGGCGATCAACATGTTCACAGCATTTGGGTATTTCGACAGCGACGAGGAAGACCTGATGGTACTTCAGGCAGTCGCAGGAGCGCTAAGGCCGGGCGGGAAGCTCCTCATTGACCTGCTCAATAGAGACTGGCTCATGGGTGCCTACGAGCCACGCCGCTGGCGCGAGACGACGCCGGGTTGGTTCCTATTTGAGGAGCGCCAGTGGGACCCGAGGACGGGCCGGAACACCACCCATGCCACCATAGTCGGACCAAACGGTGAGCGCCGGGGGTATGACGTGGGGCTCCGGATGTACACGTACACGGAGCTGGCCGGGCTCATGTCACAGGCAGGCCTGGCGCCCACGGCAGCCTACGGATCATTTGACAGGGGCGAGTTGGCCAGGGAGTCGCGACGAATGATCGTGGTGGCCCAGAAGCCGGGGGGCTCGTAGCAGGGCCTGCGCCCTCGGTGGCGAACCTGCGGGCGGACCGGGCCCCGCAAGCTGCCGCAACCGACCGGCACCGGAAGGAGTCCACGGCGTGGACAGACGGCAAGAGATCCGAGAGCTGCAGAGGCTGTCACCCGAGGAGATGGTGCGGCGGGCGGAGGGGCGGCTCGTTGTCGTTGATGACTTGGAGATCCTGCACCAGCACTGCGCCGCGGAGATAGCTGCCGAGATCGCGGCCAACAACGATGCCGGGCAGCCCACGAGGCTCATCCTCCCGGTCGGCCCTACGGGACAGTACCCGCTCCTATGGCAGCTCATCAACGAGCGCGGCATCAGCCTCGCCAACTGCTGGTTCTTCTTCATGGACGAGTACTGCGACGAGCAGGGCGTGGCGGTGACGGCGGACCATCCACTGAGCTTCCGGGGGGAAATGCAGGGGATCTTCTTCAACCACATCGCGCCCGAGCTGAGGATCCCTGAGGAGCAGCTCTTCTTCCCGGACCATGAGAACGTGAGCACTCTGGCCGGGCGAATCGACGACGTGGGCGGCATCGACACGTGCTACGGCGGGATAGGGATCCACGGGCATGTTGCGTTCAACGAGCCGGAGCCCGGCGTGGCGGAGTCGGACCCACGCGTGGTTGAGCTCAACGACTTCACGGTGACAATGAACGCCATTCGGGCCCACGTCGGGGGCAACGTGGAGGGGTTCCCGCGGAAGGCGGTCACGCTGGGCATGCGGCAGATACTGGGGGCGCGCCGCATCCGGCTTTACTGCCGCAACGGCGGGCCCTACGACTGGGCGAACACGGTGCTGCGGCTCGCGCTCTTCGGGGAGCCAGGGGACGACTATCCAGTCACGCACATCCGGGGCAAGGACTACGTCCTCACAACCGACCGCGAGACGGCGGCCGTGCCCCAGGTGATCCTCCAGGCGCAGCGCAACCGTTCGTCTGACAGCCGGGAGGCAAAGACGAAATGAGTCGACTGGGAATCTGTGTGCTGGGCGCCGGCGACATGGGTCGCACGCATCTGGGCGCCTGGCAGACGGTGCGGGGAGCGGAACCGATCGCCGTGTGCGACATCGACGAGGAGCGGGCACAAGCTGCCAAGGAGGAGTTCGGCGTTGGCGAGTGCTTTGCGCTGATCGAGGAGGCGCTGGATGAGACCGGCATCGACATCGTCTCGGTGTGCCTGCCAACGCACCTGCACCGTCGGGGGGCGGAAGGCGCCATGCGCCGCGGCATCCACGTGTTGTGCGAGAAGCCGCTTGCGATGACCATCGAGGACGGGAAAGCGATGATTGCGGCGGCGCGAGGGTGCGGCGTGAAGTTCGCCCTAGGCTTCTGCAAGCGATTCATGGAGCAGACGCAGACGATGCGGGAGCTGGTGCAGGCGGGCGCCATCGGGCGACCAGTCATGTACCGCGTCGTGAGCGGTGTGGAGATACGATTCAAGCCGTGGATAATGGACAAGCAGGAGGGCGGCGGGCCACTGATAGACACGGCGTGCCACTACTTCGACCAATGGCGGGTGATCTTCGGGTGCGAGCCGGTGCGGGTGATGGCGATGGGAACGACCTTCTCGACCGGTGCGCCCGAGCTGCCCGGGATCGACTCCGAGATAGACACGGCATCCGTGCTGGTGGAGTTTGCGTCGGGCGATATGGGGCTGCTGTCGCTCAGTTGGGGGTTGCCGCGGGGGACCAGTGCTCCGTCCCAGGAGCATGTGCTGGGCAAGGACGGAGTGGTCCGACTCGAGGGGGGCAGGAAGCTCACGGTGATGAAGCAGGGCGGAGAGGAGGAGGTGCGTGGCGGTCTGGACAGCGACATGCACCCGAAGCAGGTGGCGGCCTTCGCCGAGGCCGTTCGCGAGGACGGTCCGGTGGCGGCGACGGGGGAGGATGGCCTCGCGGCTCTGCGCGTATCCCTGGCAGCCCTGGAGTCGGCTCGCACCGGCCAGGCGTGCGAAGTGACTCGCCCATGACGTCGCCGCACTGCGTCCGCTCAGGACGTGTTAGTATCCTCGTTACAAACCACGTTTTTGATGGAACAAGCTAGTTGAGACTGCCCTACGTGCATGTGTGCCGCGTTGGCCGGCGGACCGGTGCGTCCGACTGGTGGCGGAGCGTTCGTGCTGCCCGTTCCATCGGGGGCTTGATGCAGGGCCGACGCGCTTGCGCGTGCCGTGGCACGTCTGCGAGTGCTGGAGGACGCGCGCGCCAAGCCAGCAGGGGCGAGCCACGGGGCAGAGGCGAGGACCATGGACTCGGCGCTCTTCGAGACAGCGGACTCCGTTGTCCTGAAATCGCTGCTGCTCGGCATATACGGGTTCGTGGTGGCGTTCTTCCTGCTGCGGGTGGTGAACGTATACCTGGACGGCGCCCTCGGGGGCCCGGCCTGCGCGATCATCTGCATGATAATGACGTCCGTGTTCATCCTGTTTGCGGCCGTCCACCTGCAGCCCTTCTCGTGGTGGGGCGCCGGCGATCCGTTCCTGCGCACGGCAAGCCTGATCCTCGTGGTTGTAGTGGCGCTCATGCCCTCGTTCGTCGGGATGTTCCGTCGCGGCACGGATCGACAGATCGTCAGGGGCCGCGACCAACACGCCATCGAGAGCGCATTCCGCGACCTGAGCACGAACCCGAGCAACCCGGCCCCACACATGATCCTGGCGGACATCTACGAGCGGCAGAGGAAGATAGCCGAGGCAGTGACGCACCTGGAGGCGGCAGTCCAGAAGGCTCCCTTCCTGGCACAGGCCCGCTCGCGGCTGAACAAGCTCAAGGCCAAGCTGTGAGCCGGGGTCCCCCATATCAGACTGGGCTGTTCCTTAGAGGAAGCCCATCCACGCCTGGGTGTGGGGATTTCGCAGGTCGCTGCGAGCGTAGGTGACTGCCAATCCGGTGTGTCCTGGGCTCAGAGCCCTGAGGGGAGAGAATAGGCTCGACGAGGCCTGGCGGGCCACCTGGGTCAGAGCAGCTCGGATGGCTATGAGACTCACGACAGTCCGAGACCAAGAACACGCTTCCCAGGGCGAACGCGAGACGAGTGCAGTGAGCAGCAGGATTCACCGCCTCATGGGCAATGCTAACGTCCCCTCTCCTGTCCATCCTCCATTGCCTCGATCGCGCTCAATGCCGCCTTCCGGTCTCCGGCACTGACGTCCTCGTCTGTCAGCACTTCGCGGTAAGCAGCGAGCGCGTCGTCTTCCCGGCCCGCAGCGGTCAGGGTCTCCCCCAACGCGACGAGCATCGAGCC
>JASFTE010000513.1:0-4250 GCA_050114035.1 Armatimonadota bacterium
CCGGATCGGCGGCGCCTGGGGAGCCGCCGCCGAGCGCGGCCCCTGGCGGAACACGGCCGAACAGTGCGGCGGGGTGCTGTTCGAGGTGAGCCAGCACGAGCTGGACTATATGCGCTGCCTGCTGGGGGACGGCAAGAGCGTGTTCGCGGCCATGGGGCAGTACATCCGCACGGACACGGACTACGCCGACCTGAACTACGTGCTCATCAACTTCCAGCGCGGCGGCATCGGCTGCCTCCTTGCCGGCCAGGCCGCCGAGCTCGGCTCCTACGATGGGAAGGTGCTGTGCGAGCAGGGGACGATATTCTTCGACAATGGGAAGCGGCTCATTACCTACAGAATCCGCGATAACGAGCCGGTAGTGATCGACGTGAGCAAGCGGGAGTTCGAGCCCGGCGTGCAGCGGGAGGTGCGGGAGTTCTGCGAGGCGGTGCTCTCGGATGGAGAGGTGACGATCCCGGGGGTAGAGGGGCTGCGGAACGTGGAGATCGCCGAGGCCGCCGTACTGTCGGCGCAGGAGGGCCGGCTGGTTGAGCTGCCGCTGTAACGGCAACACGTGTCTTTGGGCGTCGCCCCGAAGTAGGGGAGGGTCTCCGCGCCCTCCCGCCTTTGCTTTGCAACAGATAGCTGCCTGACAGGACCGCTCAGTCTATAGAGGCAAACCCGAGCGGCACAATTAGTATTGACATACTCCGACGCGTCTCATATTATGGCACAGAGATGGGGTCAATGTTCGTGGCCCCGATGGTTGGGGTGCCGCCGTGATCGTGTCGGGCCGTGGGAGATGGGGACCGCACCTGAGGTGGACGCAATCCACGCACGTCCTCGTGCGCCACGTACCTCCGTGCTGTATCTCTCCGTGCGCCCGCACACTCCTCGCCCTCATCAGCATCCTTCTTCTCGCGCCTGCCTCTACCGCGGTACTCGCACAACCACCCAAGGCCCCCGTTGCACCCGACGACACTGGCTGGGTCGCCCCGGGGCATGAAGTGGCCCCCGTGGTTCCTGGCATCGCGCCGCCCGCAGTCTCTCTGACCGTCCGTCCCGTAGCCCCCGTGACCGAGGTCCCGGATGCTGACCGGGTAACTTCGCCGGTCCACGGCCCAGCAATGCAGGAGGTCATGGCTCTCGTGCGACGCGCCGAGGGCCAGATCGCCGACGGGCAGCCGGCAGAGGCCGCTCATTGGCTGGAGCAAGCTCTGGGGCAGTACCCGATGGCCTGGCGCGCGGGCGTGGACGGTGAGACCCAGTACTACCGCAATCGCAGAGAGTTGGACCACCCGCTGCTGCACGCACGGATCTGCCGAACGCTGGCGACAGCGTACGAACAGCAGGGCAGAGCCGATCACGCCCTGTCGGTCCGCGAGGGGCTGTTTAGCGTCTACCCCGACATTCCTGGCACCCGCGCCCTGTGTGTGGACCTCGCCCGAGCCTACTGCGGCCGGGAAAACTGGGAAGCGTCTCTCACCTTCGGCCTCCGTGCCTTCGACTTCACGGGCGACCGATGCTCTCCGTGGAGGACCAGGCTCCCTGAGAACCAGCCTTACCTTGACGCCATCTCGAGACCCAACGACGAGGCGACAGTGGCCGAGTGCCTCGGGCTGATCGGTGAGGCGTGTGCCGCCCTGACGACCGGACGCGCCCTCGCCGACGCGGAGCTGGCACAGTTGGCTGGGCTCTGGGCTCAGGCTGAGGCTGCGGGGTATGATGTGCGGGTGGGCGAGCGGTGGGCAGGAACGGGCTCGAGCGAGGTGACGTCGGCCGTGGCGCGCCCTCTCGCTGCTCCAGGAGGTGCACCGGCATCCACCGGGGGGCCACAGACGGACTGGGAGCGCGTACTCACCGCATGCCGGGACACGGTGCTCGAGCCGCTCGGGCATTTGGCCCTGGCGGAGTGGCTCCACTACCGAGGCTTCTATGGGCAAGCTCGTCCACACTACCACGCCGCGCTCGAGATGCACGAGCGTCTGCCCGGGTCAAGGGCATGGGTCGAATACGGCTTGGGGGAACTCGGCGTACACACGGGCGATCTGCATGAGGCCGTCGCCCGGTTCGGGAACTGCTCGCCCGCTCCGGACGCCGCACTTGCCGCGCAGGCTGCCCTGCGCTTGGCCGAATGCCTCGAGTGCCTGGGGGAGAGCCAGGAAGCAACGGCCGCCAACGAGCGCATCGCCGCCCATGAGGGATGGCCGTACTTCGTGCGTGAGCGAGCTGCATACGCCCTGCAGCGCCTTGGAGAATACAGCGAACGCCTACCCCCACCCGCGGCAGACAGCCAGACCGGCCCGGCCGCGTATCTCGGCCAGGATCGTCAGACCCAAGGCGACTGGCGCTGCTACGGGCGCGACTTCTTCGCCCTGTGCGCATCCGGAGGGGTCGCCGACATCTCCGGTGGGGCTCTCGCTCCCCTGGCGTACGCCGGCCGGACCCGCAACCCGGCGCTCAAGATCTACTGGTGGCGCGGGGCTTCCGACCCGGACCCGAGCATGCTCTACGACCCCATCAAGAATGGGCGCAGGCCTCACAACTGGGATGACCGCGGCGAGCGGACCCCACTGTGTGAGGGCCCTGACTTGGTCGTGCAGATGCCGGTGCCGGAGGGCACCTTCAGGCTTGCCCTGTACTTCGTCAACGACCACAACTACTACGAGCCGAGCAGGCAGTACATGGTCTACGTGACAGACGCCGCAACCGAGGCAGTCCTCGCGGCCGCCCCCGTCAGGGATTTCGTCTCAGGAGTCTATGTCCACTTCCGCGTCTCGGGTGCGCGCGACCTCGCAATCCGAATCTGGCGGAACACCGGCCTGAACACGCTTCTGAGCGGCATCTTCCTCGATGACCTCTCGGCCATGCCACGCTGGTCGGAGATACGGCAGCACGCCCTCGCGGATGAGGTGATCCGCACCGCCCCCCCCCAGCTACACCGACGCGCAACCGCATTGGGTGCGGTTCCGGCAGACGTGGGCCGCTGGAGGCGGCTCTGTCGTCCAGCGGCACGCTCTGCAGGACATCGCGACCGCGCTCAACGACGAACTCGGACCATACTGGGGAGGGCGTGCCGTCGCTTCTGTGGCCAGCTACGTTCAGCGCCGGGGCTACGTGGGCCAATCGTGTGTCCTGTACGATAGCGCGTGCCAGATCATGTCCCACGAAAGCCCTCGACGGTACGCGGCGCTGCTTCGCCAAACGGTGGAGGCTTACGGAGCTCAGACCGAATACGACGCCGTGCATAACGCCCACGCCTTCGAGCACGTCCCCCGTGAGGCGCCACTCCATGCTGTATATGCACTGGAGAGGCTGCGCGACTACATCGCGCTGATGGGCGTGGCCCGATCTCTGGTCGCGCCCGAGGACGCCCTTGGCCTCGCGCGCAAGTGGGCAAAGGCCAAGCAGCGCTCCGTCGCGCAACTCGCCTTCGAATCGGTGGCCCCCGGGGGAGACGTCCAGAAGCTGACGCCCGCCGACACCTACACCTATTCCGGATGTGTCGAGGACCCAGCCCTCCGTGCTCGAGTGCTCCGCGGCCTCTTGGGCCGGGATGACCCGCTCCCCCGCCCCGAGCCCTACATTCGTGCCCAGCTCGTGAGTACGTACCTGCGCCTGGAGCGGCTCCCCCAGGCGGAGATCGAGATGGAGGCCCTACTCGACGGCCCCGGCCCTGCCGACGTGAAGTACTACATGGCGCTTCGCCTCGCACGTGCATTCCGGGCGGATCGTGATCCTACGCGAGCCAAGCACTGGGCCGAAGTCATCTTGAAACAGTTTCCTGACTCAAAGGCGGCGCCGCACGCCACGCGCCTGCTAGCCGAAACTCAACATGCGCCCTGCTAGAGACGCCACATCTGGGAGGTGCATGCCGTGACACGCGAGGCAGTCCGTGTGGACCTGAGATGCCTCATGGCGTGCCTGCTTGCGGTGGCCTTGAGTTCCGCGTGCTGGGGACAAGTTACCGTGACAATAGGCACGACAGAGCCTGATCCCGCCAAGTTCGCCAAATATGAAGACGGCACATTCGAGTGGGATATCGACGACGAAGGTGGCGACGAGGACTATTGGGTCTACTGGTACTTCGATGATTACGGCGACTGCCAGGAGGGCCTGAACCTCACAACCGTGCAGCACGGGACGGATGTGGAGGGCGTCTACGACGTGTCGGTCGATGTGTACGACGAGAACAAGCAGGAACTCCTGGACTCCGCCACCGGCGAGTTCTGGGTGCTCTGGGTCTCAATAAGCCTCAAGGTCAGCAC
>JASFTE010000514.1:0-4248 GCA_050114035.1 Armatimonadota bacterium
GGCCTGGAAGCGCAGGGGGGCGCCCAAGGCGCCGGAGCACAGGACCCACAGCGCCACCCACGCAAGCACCGCCCCCAGCAGTGCAGACCAGGCGGGTGTGAGCGCCAGGAGCGCGATGACGGCCAGCCCCGCCAGGTACAATGCAAGGGCGCGGAGGAGTGCGAGCAGCGCGGCGATGTCGGCGCTGCGTTCCGCCTCGTCGCCCATGTAGGCTCGGAGCTTCGCCGGGCCCGCTCTCCAGCCCGCGATGACGAGGGCGAGCAGTATGGCGGCGGCCACAGCCCTGGCGCCGACTTCCTCAGCCGAGCCGAGCCGCGTGGGCAGAACGTCCAGCCACGACCCGCCCGCGGGCGGGCTCAGGGCGATGGCAATCCCCGTGGGGATCTGTTGCAGGTCGTGCCCGGCCCGTACCAGCGTCTCCCGTGACAGCCGCGTGGCCACGGGTTGGAGCAGCCCGCGCTGCTCGCTGCCCGCCAGCGCCTGATGGATGGCGACGAGGCCCTCGGCGGCCAGCGCGGCGTTCTCGGCGCACGTGTCGGCTATCTCGGCGAGCGCCGTGGCGAGGCTTCTGGCCGTCGTCACGCGAGTGTCGAGGTCGTGCGCCGCGTCCTTGAGCCTCTGCAGCAGCTCCCGGTCCTCGATCGTGCGGCCCAGTGGGCTGTCGTCCGCCGTTTCCAGCTCCTGGACGTACTCGAGTGCGGCGGTGGCCAGGGCCTCAGCGTCCTGAATGCGCGGGTCGAGCCCCTCGCCGGCCGCGGCGGCCTCCTGGAAGAGCCCATCGTAGCGGTGGCCCTCCGCCGCGAGCCCGCGCACCGCGTCCTTCACCTCGGCGGGGATGTAGTGGCCTGAGCTGAGCTCGGCCAGGATGCGCGCGTGCTTGCGCCTCAGGTCGCGCGCGTCGGCGTCGAGCTCGCGCCGCAGCATGGACGCCTGGGCGAGCATGATGCTCATCTCGGAGAGGGCCAACTGGCAGCTGCGGCGCAGGCGCGTGGTGAGCAGCTTGAGCTGCGGCCGCTCCATGTCCTCGCTGCGGAGGCGGGCGAGCAGCTCCTCGATGGACTTCTCCCGGTCCAGGGACTGCTGCCTCCCCACGTCCGGCACCCGCCCCTCATCGGCGGTTACGAGGAGGTCGTCGCCGTCGCTGGGCGGCTCCTCGCTGGTGGCCTCCTCGGCTGCCTCCGTTTCGTCGCCCGGCGGCGAGCCGGTGACGGCCTCCAGATCGACGCCGCTCGCGAGGGCTTTGCGGGCCTGGGCGGCGGCTGGGAGGGAGGCTGTGGCCACGATGGCGAGCAGGAGGGCGCCCGCTGTGAGGGAGGCGGAGAGCGCCTTGGCATGACGGGGCGGCATGTGGTCTCTCACCTCGTGCGGGTCACTTCGGCTCCAGCGGTGCCGCTACCTTCTGGCGCCGTCGCACACCCAGGCGTGGCCGCAGCGGGCGCAGTAGCGGCCGTCGCCCGGGGGGTAGCGACCGGCCCGGATGGCCTCGATGGCCGAGAGGGCCTTGGAGACGGCCTCGTTCATCTCCTCGGGCAGGCGAAGGGCGTGGCTGTCGGCCTGCTCCAACTGGTACAGCGTGGCCGAGGCGGGGGGCGCGCCGAAGGCCGCCTCGGTAGCCGCGCAGTACAGGGCCAACTGGAAGCGGTAGCGCTCCATCGAGCGCTCGTCGCCCTTGCCGGTCTTATAGTCAATAAGATGGATCGCGCCCTCGGCGTCCCACGCGGCGGCATCCACCTGGCCCTCGATGATGCCGCCGTCGAGCGGCATGGCAAAGGGCGCCTCGGTCCGGAGGCGGACGGCCGAGCGGACGATGCGGAACAAGTCGGTCGCCAGGAAGGCGTTCACCATGCCGGCGATGTCGCTCTGAGCGGACTCGTCGGCGGCCGGGGCCAGCCCGAACTCGCGCAAACAGCCCCGCACCACCCTCTCCACGTCCTCCTCCCGGTCCCGCCCGATGCGCTGCAGGCAGCGATGGGCCACGGTACCGCGCTCCAGCGGCGACAGCAGCGGCCCGTGCGTGTCCGGCAGCGGCTCGTAGTACTCGGGCAGGTCGCGCGCGTAGCGCAGCTCGTACTCGCGGGGGCAGGCGATGTAGGTGGCGAGCTGGGTGACGGTGAAGCGCTGCTGGGTGGCCTGCCCGGGTGGCAACGACCCCACCCGCTCCGCGAACTCATCGTCTCGAGAGCCGCCTGGGAGAGGCTCGCCGGTTTCGAGCTCTGTCGCATATCGAGCGGCCAGGCTCTTCCTGCGGCGCCGTGTGCGAGAGGCTTCGATGTCATTCGGTCGCACGCTCCGCAACACCCCGGTCCAGCCGCTGCCATCGGCGGCGGCAAGTGGCCCGTCGGGGGTGTCCGCGTCGATATCGAGCGCGTCCGTGGTCCACTTCAGCCACGGGCCGCCCTTGGCCTGGCCGCCCTTTGTGGTCTGCCACGGACTGCTGAGTATCAGGTGATCGCGCGCCCGGGTGCAGGCCACGTAGAGCAGCCGCCGGCGCTCAGCCTCCTCCATCTTGTCGTCGAGCGCTCGTGCGCTCTCGCCGACGGCGGGCCACTTGCGGTTGCCGACGGGGTCCTCCCCTTTGAGGATGAGACCGTAGTTCGCGTGCCACAGCGAGTCCGCAGCGAAGGGCGGGTGCCCGCGGGCGAGATCGGGCACGACGACGATGGGCCACTGCAGTCCCTTGGCCTTGTGAATCGTCAGCAGCTTGACGACGTTCTCCTCCTCGCCGTGCACCGGCGCCTCGCCCTCGCGCTGCTCGGTGACGATGAGGTCGTGGAGGTAGCCGATGAACTCGTGCAGCGAGAAGAGCCCGCCGCGCTCGAAGGTCGCCGCCAGGTCGATGATCTTGCGCACATTGGAGGCCATCTGCTCGCCGTTGAACTGGGCCAGCAGGGCGCCGAGAAAGCCCGTCTCTTCGACGGCCCGGGTGAGGAGCTGTGAGATGGACAGGCGGTCCTTCACCCGCCGCAGCTCGCCGAGGATCTCGGCGGCGCGCGCGGCCTTGTCACGCTCCTCCGGCCCGATGGCCTCGAACCGTCCATCGTCGGGCTCGGTCGCCAGTCGCTCCAGCGCCGCGTACGGCTGCGCATCGCGGCAGAGCCAATAGAGCGTCTCGTCGGAGAGCGCAAACAGCGGCGACCGGAGCGCGCCGACGACGGCCACGTCATCGCGCGCGTTCTCCAGGGCCCGCAGCAGACAGAGCAGGTCCTGGATCTCCTGGCGCCGGTACAGCCCCTGGCCCGCGATGAGGTAGTAGGGGAGGCCGCGCCGGCGCAGCGCCCGCTCGTACGTGCGCACGTCCGTGAGCGCCCGGAAGAGGATGGCGATGTCGCCGGAGCGCGCCTGCCGAGGGCCCTCCGAGTCGTCCCGGTGCGGGTCGAACACCTGCAGGCCGCGCTCCTCGTCGCAGATCTCCTCGATCCGCTGGGCGACGGCGGCGGCCTCGGTCTCGCGCAGATCGCCGACTGCCGCCCGCTCGGCGTCGTCGGAGTCCTCGCCGGACTTCGCCAGGATCAGCTCGACGTCGGGGCCCTCGGGTCGCCCGGTGCGGTGCGGATCCAGGGCGAGATACCTGGCGATGTAGGGGGCTTTCGGAGCGCCCGCGCCCATCACGGCGTCCTGGGAGAACAGGTGGTTGTAGAACTCCACCAGCCCCGGCTGGCTGCGGAAGTTGATGCTGAGCTCCAGGTCCTGGGCGCCCTCGGACAGCGCGAAGTCCTCGCGGGTGACGTTGAAGACGGTCACATCGGCGCCGCGGAAGCGGTAGATGGACTGCTTGTCGTCGCCGACGATGAAGAGCTCGCGGCTGGCCGCCTCTTCACCGGCCAGCGCGAAGAGGATCTCCTTCTGCAGCTCGTTGGTGTCCTGGAACTCGTCCACCATGATGTACTTGAACTGGCCGCAGTAGTGGTCGCGGATCGGCGCGTGATCCCGGAGCAGGTCCCGCGCGCCGAGCTGCAGGTCGGCGAAGTCCATTGCGGAGCGCTGTCGCTTTGCGTCCTGGTACGCCCCGTGTGCGCCCTTGAGCTCGACGGCGAGGGCGGCGCTTCGCCGGGCGGAGCTCTCGGCGACAGCGGCATCGCCTGCTCCGAGGCCCTGCTTCATCGCGTCGCCGCACAGGTCGCGGAGGGCGACGAAGGCGCTCTGCACATCGGCGAGGGCCTCGGGAGAGGGCCAATTGGCCTTACTGCCGTACTTCCTGCAATGGCCCTGCAGCTCGGTCAGCGCCCGGATGCGTTGCTCGGCGTCGCG
>JASFTE010000515.1:0-4244 GCA_050114035.1 Armatimonadota bacterium
GCGATCATCGGAGGAGCGGCTACCGCGAGATCCGTCCGGCCTGCTGCGGCGCCCGCATAGCCGATGTCTTCGGAAGCAGAACGGCGGCCGGCTGCCTTTGCGGCGTCGATTCCCACGCGCCGACCAATCACCGCCGAACTGGCCGGACGCATGAGCCGCTTCATGTCATCGCGCTCGAGGCCGGCGTAGCGACTGAGGACGTAGAGCGCCTCGACACCGGCCGGTCGGAAAGCACCCATCGGCACGGCATCGGCTCCCGCGGTCGGTGAGGGGACGGAAGTCTCGGGGACAATCGTGTTCTCGGGGTAGTAGACCAGGTGCTCGGAGGAGTCCTCCATGTTCTCGTGGTAGACGGCCGACCGAGCCGCATTGAGCGCGTCACTCAGCGCGCCGAAGGTGTCCGCCGCCAGGTCCAGATTCAGCGTGTACTGGAAGACCGGGTAGTCCTTGACTCGCGAGTCGCTGCCAGCAGTGTATCGGACGCCGGGGACTTCACGTCCGGCAACTCCCTCAGCGCGCGTCCCACCCACGACAAGGATCTCGAACTCCTGGGTACCCGGCCTAAACGGCTTGAATGTCGCGCCCGCCTGGCGTGCAATCGCCGCGTTCTTGGTGGCGTCGACGATGACCTTGGCGCGGACGACCTGGTTGCCGCTACGATTCGCAATCACAATACCGGCCGGACGGCCATCGGGTCGAACCAGCAGCTCGCCGGCAAAGGTACCGGTCAGGAACATCACGCCGTGGTCGATCAGCGCCGCGTCCAGAGCACGCTTTACCGCCAGGGGAGTGGCCACGTTGCTCGATCCGAAGAGCCTCGTCGTGATCTCGGTCGCGGGCGCCTCGTCCGGATCGATCCACAGTCGCTGCGATCCGCACAGATCGTAACCCAGGTAGGGCCTTGCCTCGACCAACAGAACAGAAGCCCCTCGTTCCGCGGCCGCGCAGGCGGCCTCCACTCCGGCAAGCGATCCGCCGGCGACGACAACGTCCACATCGAATGCCACAGGCAGTTCAGTTGCCGACTGGCGTACGAAGTCAGCAGACCAGCATTTCGACGGTAGAATGGGCAGAAGGGTCAACACCAGCACAAACACCCTGTTGGCCATCTCATCTGCTCACGCTCTTAGTCTACTCCAACACACTTTGGCTTGCGGATTCCGATCGCTCGGCCCTTCAGGCACTCGTCAGATCACCACTTTCCGAACTCACCGAGGGCGTGAGGAAGCGAAGACTGGAAGTGTAGCAGACACGTGTGGTTCACGCTACTTCGCTGCTCATCCTCAGTCTTCCTGGGCGAATCGGGGGTCGAGTCGAGCTACACCCTTGGCGTTCTCGCTCCCGGGCTTTTTTCCCTGCGTGGCCATCTTCGGGCAGTGTCCGCATCTAGGCACACAGCACCACCCAAGCAGGTCCAAGGAGGTCCTCTCGCCACCAACGCGGAACAACACCACGCGCACGAGGCTCGCAAGTCCCGGGCCTTTTGTGCAACCTGGCACCGCTCAGAATGGCCGCTACGGCCCTGACAGGAGCATCTTGCCGAGATCAGTAGCGCACGGCTCATAACCGTGCGAGCTGGCCCCATCCAGGCTGCCCTCGCGGGCTCGCCAAGTGCCGTTCTCCCCCTTAGTCGCTCTCCCGTCACCTTCTCCTAGCGCCGTCCAGCCGAGTGTCAGCCCCGATTCTGAGACAGCTGCGCCAGGAGGGCTCCACGCCTGCGTGCATTCCCCATCCACACTCAGCGCTCTGGTCCCTGCTTCATCCAATGCCCGGGACCGGCTACTCATACGTACCGTTGACACCCGCCTCACGGCGGGTTATATAAGCGGCGGGGGCCTCACTCCTGCTCCGCCACACGCCTCACTATCACTCCGGCGTTCGCACCTGACGAGTACGGGTCAGGCGTCGAATTGGGCGCAGGTCTCGCACCCACCGGCTGACGTGTCGTGGCGCAGGTATCCCTGCCCGCGGGAAGCCACTTCTTGCCGCTTCGTGAGACGCGACTACTGGAGATCTCGATGTCAATGCATTCTGCCGCCGGTCTCGCTTTGTGTTCCTCCTTTGCGGCCAGCGTGCTGCCGGCCGTGGTGGCAGGGGGGATACTCCTGCTGTCGAGCGCTTGCGTCAGCGCAGCGCCGGGGGCGTCGCCGCCCTTTGAGGTGCGCGTGGAGGTCGAGGAGACGGCCTTCCATGTTCCAGCCTACGGGGTCACCGACAACGGCTCGGGGATGTTCTGGGGCTCGGGGAGCAGCCAACTCGTGCGCATCGGAGACAGGCTGTTCGTCAGCGCGTTCGAAGCCGTGCCGGGCTGCGCGCCGCTGAACAATGCGCGCTGGGCGCTGTGGGAACGGGGCGCCGACGGTTGGCGCCTGTGTCAGCGGGACTTGAAGGACCGCACCCGCGAGCCCTGCCCCCTGGCCGTGAGTCATGCCGGCCGGCTGCTCATGTCCGTGAACCCGACCTTGGTCCCATGGGTCGACGCCCCACCGGCCGGCAGCAGCGTGAAGGCGGACAGAAGCGCCGGGCCTGCCCGGCCGGAGTTCTTGGAGTTCGACTCCGCCCAGCCCGAGCAAGTGCCGAAACACCTGCTCCCTCAATGGAACGGCGAGCCAACATTCACCGAGCACTCGTACCGCGGCTTTGCCGCTGATGGGAAGAACGGCGAGTTCATTCTCTTCCAGAACATCCGCTACGCGCACTCGGAATGGGCGCTCCTTGACAGGGACGGCACGTGGAGGACCGGACAGCTTCCCTTCCCCAAGCGCACGACCGACCCCGCCTACACGCCGTACCATTCCAAGCATGCCCGGGTCAACTACCCCAATGTGATCCTGAGCAACCGGCAAGCCCATTACATCGGCCAATCCGCCTACAACATCTGGAACCGGGTTGATCCCTTGAAGACCGAAATCTGGGGGCGAGGGAACTGGGGCTGGCGCATGCGCAAACTGCACTATGCCTGGACGCCTGATGTGACGACCACCCCGTTCGCGGAGTGGGTGGTGGTGGACGACACCATGGACGACGGCGGCACCATCGGGCTGGGCGACTCCTGGCTCGCGCCCGATGGCCGGCTACACCTGGTGTGGCAGAAGGAACCAATCCATCCCAGGCTACGCGACACCCACTTCCCCGACATCAAGCGCGATTGGCGCCTCTGCTATGGGGAATTGAAGGACGGCAAGGTGCTCGAGAAACGCGTCCTCCTCGCTGGCGGCGAGACGACCGGCCCGCTGCGCCCCCATGGCTACATCGGTCATCCTCGGTTCCACATCACGCCGGATCACACGCTGTACATCCTCTGCAAGATCACGGGAACCACGCCGGCGACCCAGGCGCAGAGCGGGACGTACGCCCTGCGGGTGGAGCCGGATGGCTCCGTCTCCACCCCGGTTCGCATCCCCCTCAAGCGCGCCATCACAGGCGCATTCTTCACCGCCACGCCCCGCTCCGGCAACCGGCTCACCGATGCGGCTGATCTGCTCATCGCCGACACCATCGACGGCAAACCGGTGGTGCGCTACGCCCGGATTCGGTTCTCGCCACCAAACTGACGCGCAGTCTCCATCACCGGCAAGGCCCTTGTCCTGCCTGGCGAGGGACGCGTCGTCGAGTTGCGCGCGGAGGTCAGCGACCCTCAGAACGACGTCGCTTCCATTCAGTGGCATCTGCCTCTCCGGCAGCGCACCCATGCCTACTGTCCCTCCGGTTTCGTCCATCCACGCTGATTCAGGGTCGTCGCACTCGGAAATGGTCGGCGCTCAGAGCGGCGGTCATTGCCCAACAGGGACGCGAGTCGTCCCGCAAGCTGGCGAGGCGTGGCGGGCAACTCGTGACTGCCCGCGTGGCTGCCAGGCTAGAGTGCTTTCAGGATGGCGTGCGCCTTCGCCTCGAACAGGGCTTGCCACTCCGGCGCCAGGATGCAGTCGCTGTCCTCCTGCGCTCCGCCCCGGTTCTTCAGTTGTTCTGCTGTCGGTGCGTAGTAGATATATCCATTGGTGTAGCCGGCCACGAAAGTGAGTTCATGCGGGGATGCTCGCTTGATATTGAGCCCGATCTGCACGGACAATTCACCGGGGAAGCTGAGCAGCACGAAGTCTCCGATCCTCAAGCCCAGGATCTCGACCTCGATCGGCCTCCCACCGGCGGCCTCATTCTGGGCCTGGTGCATCCGCAACAGCTCCATGTTGGTCTGGACCCGCGTGAGCTGCTCCATGGTGTGGATGTTCGCCACGTAGCGATCG
>JASFTE010000516.1:0-4235 GCA_050114035.1 Armatimonadota bacterium
GGCCGGAAGGAGTTGCCGCAGAGCACGAGCAGCGTGTTGGAGTCCTCCGGCTTCCTGCAGCCGGCGAGCAGCAGACCGCACGCAAGGAGCATGGCGACACGAGGGGCGCGCACCTCAGGACTCCTTCCTCGCCCTGACAAGCACTATGCCGACGACGAGCACCGCGACGCCGAGGCCGCCGAGGACAATGCCGAGAGTGGGCCCGAGGAGTGATGCCAGCGACGGCCTCTTCTCCGTTTCCGCTGCCAGGGCGCTCTGGGGCGTCGTCGCGGGCAGAGACGGCGTGCGGGCGGTCACTGCTTCGGCGACCGTGGGCGTCTCCTCGGTGACGGCTGGAGGCTCTACCGGAGCTTCTTCTGCGGGCTGAGCCTCCGCCGGCTCCTCCTGTTCAGCGGCTTCGTCCCGCGCCGGATCGCGCGCCGCCGGCTTCTCCTCGGACTTCTCCGGTTTCTCCTCGGCGGGCTTCTCTTCGGTCTCGTCCGTGCTCTCCTCAGGCTCTGGCTCGGACTCGGCGGGGCCTTCCTCGGTGGGTGCCTCGGGCTCCTCGACGTCGAACAGCGCCCAGTCCATCGGTAGAGTGTCGTCGGGAAGCGGCATCTGGGCGACGTGGGCGTGCCAGTTCCAGTCCGTTATCAAGTCCACGCCCGGGGCGGCCATCTTGATCTCGCACGCGCACGGCCCATTCATGAAGAAGATGACATCGGCGAGGTTCCGCTCCGTGACGCCTCTGCCCAGATACGGCTCGAGGGCGTGGCCGCGGCCGAAGATCGCGAAGACCATCGCATTGTCGAGGTCCTTGAGGTCCGGCTCCAGGGAAAGGAGCAGTCGCACGAACCACTTCTCCTTCGGGTCATCGCGTCGCACGACGACGAAGCCGACCTCCACCTCCTCCTCTGCCGCCTTGGCCAGCGTCGCCTTCACGATGCGCTCGGCCTCGGCATTCTCACTCGTCTTCGGCCCTCTGAGGAGCACCAGCACCCCATGCTTGTCCTCGCACAACTGCTTGATCATCTGCGTGCGCTTGGGGGACTTGGCCATGGTCTCGACATCGGTGAGCTCCAACTGCCCGCTGAAGAGCTCTGTACGCCGTGGGGTTATCACCACATGCAGGGGAGCCCCCTGCGTGCTGTAGTGCTCCCAGACTTGCCGCGCGAAGGTCATGCCGCCCTCGTCGGTCAGGCTGGCCACGTCGATCCGCTGGAACCAGATGTTGGCGTGGCTCTGCTTCATCTGGTCAAGCCGCTCATTGGCGGCCACGTCCTCCGGGGCGTCGCTGCCGTCGTGGAAGTAGTACACGACGTACGGATCGCGATCCCAGTACCGAAGGCTGTACTCGTACACCGGAGTGTCACAGGCCTGCGCGGCGAGAGCGACCAGCAATGCCGCCCCGACCGCGCATGGTCCGCGACTTGCACGCAATGCTCCCATCATCATGTGTCTCAGACTCCTCCGGCTCGAGCGGCCGGGTGGATCCCTCGTTCGAGAAGTGAGCTAACGAGGGAATACTACCCCCTTCCGGGCCTCAGGGCAAGCGGCCCCGGCAACAGAATTGCCGTGTGCGTTCCTGACGAACGGTGCACTCATGCGCGACTGGACGGGGCCGCCACTACTGCGCCGCGAGCTCCAGCGCGCTCAAGATGGGTGCGTTGGCCACGGTGAAGGCCTCGGCCTTCGGCACGAACTCGATCTTCATCGTCTCCGTTGCTCCGATGCCGGCGAACTCCTTGACGACTGCCACGCAGGGGTTACCCGCCTCCCTGACGACGTCGAAGTCCTGGAGCACGATCCTGTCCTGAAGCTTAATGTCGAACACGCGTTCACCGGCTCTCGCGTCCCCCAACTCGGCGAAGTGCAGCCGCACGGTGTACGTCTTCGGCTCGGGCTCGGGAAGCTCGCCGAAGAACACGTCCGCGAACCCCGGAGTCGCGGCCACGTTGAGGGCTATGCCGGGAGGGCCGAGCCCTGTGCGGTTGGTGCCCTTTACGTCCACAGTTAGCCGGTTCCGCTGCAGGCCGAGGGCGGCGAGAGTCTCCCATGGGACGGCCAACTCCGCCGTCCAGGCATCGGGACGCACCGCGACCTCGCTGAGCCAGATCCCGTTCCACTGCCTGTTCAGGGCCTTGTCCTCGCCGTACGTGAACGTCCCATCGAGCCGAGCGCTCGAGGCGGAGACGGCGAGCTGGATGTATAGCTTGCGGGACTTGTCGCTCAGCAGCACCGTCCAGGAATCGTCCCTGGCGACGTCGGCGTCGTCGCCCTCAGTGGCCATGGTCCAGGAGACAGTCCTGCCCGGCGCGCGCGGAGCGCGGCGCTGCAGGCCGACATAGAGGTTGTCCTCGTCGCTGCGAAGGAAGGCCGACGCGTTGGGATCGCGTCGGTGTGCGCCGTCGGCCAAGACGAGCGGTGCCGTGCCGTCCCAGCACGGATCATTGAGCACGCCATCCACCTTCGGCGGCCGCCCGCATGGCGGCGCCGCTACGCGCCGGTCCATGACGAGGGGCAGCTCAAGGCTGCGAAGGCCTCTGCAGCCCGAGCCATAGAGCCACGAGCGCCGCGTGCCGCGTATCTCCACTGCATCGGTGCTCTGGTGGTAGTAGCCACCGCCCGCCGGGATGTCGGCCACCAGCGGGACCTTGAGCGCGGCGTGGAAGTCCGGGCGCGGGTAGCTCACCCACATGGTGCCTTCAGCGTCACGTCGGTCGCCGGGTGCGCCGAGGTTGAGGGCGAGGTCGCGCATGATCCCTGCACCAGTTGGCTGTGAGAACACGGACCAGTCTTCGTTTCTGGTCATCGGAGCCAGCGCGACGGAGGTCTGGTAGTTGTACGAGCACGTGCAGGAACTGCTCCCCTCGGGTATCAGCACGAGCCCGCCCGCGGCAATCATGTTGATGAAACAGCCGGGCCGGATGCCACCGAAGTTGTGGATGCCGCTGTCTCCCGCGAGATCGTAGAAGCCTAGCGCCCCGGAGCGGAAGAAGAGCATGGTGGGCGCGGCCGAGACGAAGCCGCAGCCGTACGCGCGGGCGAAGTTCCAGGATGTCGCCTCCCGCGTGAGCGGATGCGCGCGCGTGGTCGGCTGCCCAGTGCGGAGATCGTAGGCGCCCGGCTCGCCGTAGATGGTGTTGCCCACGATCACGGGGAATCTCCGCGATCGGGCGGCGCCCGCCCAGATGACCTCGCCATCGCCAGGCGAGTAGGCCGTCATTGCGCCCCGGCTGGTCGCCAGAAGCACGCCGTTGGCGAACCACAACTCGCTGCGGCCGGCGATGTCCCGGTCGGTCTTCCACAGCGTCTCGCCAGTCGCCACATCGAGGGCCACGAGGGTGGTCGTCGCCGTCACTGCCCCGCCGCGCCGCTTCATCTGCTCAAGCTGGGCAGCGCTTGTGCGGTCGATCACATACACACGCCCATCGCCAATGGCGATTGCGTTGTGTGACACGGACTGCTGAGCCGTGTACAGCCATCGGAGTCGCCCGTCGGCCTTGTCAAGGCCGAAGATGTAGTCACTTTCCGTCATCGTCCCGACGGTCCCCAACACGCGATCGTCGGTGACGGCCAGATAGCCCCAAATGCGCGACTTGGCCAGCTCTGGCGGCAGGACTGCCGGCTGCTGTTCTGCCGCGGCCCCGCCCTCGGCGTCGAGTGCGAATGTAGCGCAGGCGCTGGTGAGCCGATTGCTGTCGGCGTTGGCGAACTTGTGCGCCCTGCCGGTGAGCTTGTCGCCATCGTCCGAGGAGTTGAGCGTCAGGCCGAAGTCAAAGCTGCTGGGCCGGCGACCGACCAGCTTGCGGACCTCGTCCCAGGTCAGGCTCACGGTTGTTTCGCTGCCCGTGTCGGAGCGCGTGCCCTGCACGGCGATTCCCGGATGGATGGGGCCTGCGCCGGCTTTCCACGAGGCCGTTGCCTGTTCGATGGTGGCGGGGACCACGGTGGCCTGGAACGCCCCCGGGCCGTACAGTCCGCCCCGCTGCGCCTCCGGACGGAGGTCGAAGAAGAGCTCCCAGGAGTCGCCGAGGCTCGGCTGGTCGAGACGGTGCTGATTGGTCACCTTCGTGTCGTTGGTGCTCAGCGTGAGCTGCAGTCCTGCCGCAGTCGTGCCGACGACGGCAGCTCCCACGGGCGCCCCCTCCGGGCCGAGCGTGAAGCTCTGGGCCTCGGCGAGGCTGTAGCGCTCGCGACGCAGCGGCAGACGGTACATGGCCTGCTGCTCGCCCGTCTCGGCGCTCAGGCGGAAG
>JASFTE010000517.1:0-4227 GCA_050114035.1 Armatimonadota bacterium
TCCTCGGTGACGCTGACGGTGTTCCGGGAGGACCGCGTGGCGGCCCTGGCGCAGTCCACGGATGCCCTCGCCCAAGCGCTCCAGGCGGAGCTCCCGGGCGCGGCGCAGGACCTGGTGGACATCCGCACCGCGACCCAGTCGTTCTCCGAGTCCATCTACCGCGACCTGCAGGACTTCTGCGAGCGCATCATGATAGCGCCCTTCAGCGACACGTCGCTGGACGCGCTGTGCCAGGACGTCATAGACGACATCGGCCCCGGTGCCGGGACGGCGCTGCTGGGCGAGGTGCACAACACGGGCACGGCCGGCTTCCCGCAGACGAACGTGGACGACGCGCATGGGGTGATGGTGTATCTGCCGGCGCTGCCGACGGCGTACCTCACCACCTACGGGACCGCCGTTGACTTCGCCGCGGACACGCGGTGGGACGAGTACATCAGGGACAGTTCGGGGTTGCCGTAGGCGCCCGCGGGAGCAGCCCGCGGGCCGCCTTGACCGTGTTGCAGTGGATTCGGATCGTGTCTTCAGTGCGCGCCGCGTAGCCGCCGGCAAGCAGGACGACTACCGGCGTTCCCCGCGCGGCGCAGGCTTCCATCACCAGCGCGTCCCGTTGCTTCAGCCCCTCCATGCTGAGCCCCAGCCCCCCGAGTAGATCGTCCGCGTACGGATCGGCGCCGGCAAGGTAGACGACCAGGTCCGGCCGGGACCGCTCCAGCACCGTCGGGACATGCCGCTCGAGCTCCCCGAGGTACGCGGCATCGTCGGCGCCGTCGGGCAGGCCGATGTCGAGGTCGCTCGGCGGCTTGGGGAAGGGGTAGTTGTTCTCCTGGTGGATTGAGAAGGTGAACACCTCAGGGGACGCGGCGAAGATGGCCGCCGTGCCGTTGCCCTGGTGGACGTCGCAGTCGATGACGGCGGCGCGCTCAATCGCGCCCTCGTCCTGCAGCACGCGCACCGCCACCGCGACGTCGTTGATGTAGCAGAAGCCCTCGCCATGGTCGGGGAACGCGTGGTGGAAGCCGCCACTCAGATGGACGGCGATCTGCGTCTCGAGCGCGAGGCGGGCCGCGGCGATCGTCCCGCCGGCGGCGAGAATGGACTTCTCCAGGATCTCCGCCGTTATCGGCGTATCCGGCGTCAGGTACGACCAGCCCGTCGCGGCCAGGGTCTCGAGCTCCGTGAGGTACTCCGGCGTGTGCACCAGCAGAAGCTGCGGCTCCGTCGCGGCGATGGGCTCCAGCACTTCGCCGGGCTCAATGGCGCCCTCCCGGCGCAGTGCCTCATAGCAGAGGCGGTACTTCCGCACCGGAAACACGTGCTCGCCCATGTCCACGTGGTACTGGGCTGAGTAGACGATGTATCGCATTGCGGTGAGGCGGCGCACTCCTCGGCGGCGCCGGGTCGAAACGACGCGGGAGCCCGCGCAGGGGCTCCCTTGCGTAGGCGCGCCCTTGGGCCTCTGCGTCAGGTCCGCAGGCCCGCGATCATCTCCTTGATGCTCTCGATACACAGACGCGAGGCCGGTTCGCCCTCGGCGCTGAACGCCGCGCCGCCCGGGCGGTCCACCTGCTCCTTCGTCAGCGTGGTCGTGCGCCAGTGCGTCTCCAGGGAGCAGTATCCCTCGTAGCCGCTGTCCACGAGCGCCTGGAGCTGCGCCGGATAGTCAATATCGCCCTCCCCGACCCGGACCGAGCTGGCGTCGTTCTCCGCCGGGTTCTTCCGCGAGTCCTTCAGATGCATGTGGATCATCTGCGGGCGCACTCGTTCATAGGCCTCCGGGAACGGCGTGTCGAAGCCCTCCGGATACACCCCCGAGTTGTCCGGCACGCCGTGCTCAGCATTGTAGTGCACCTCGTTGGCCGCGTCCCAGATGGACTGGACGCGCTCCGACCCGAGGTCGTCGATGAACTTGCGGGTGAGCCGGGCCGACCCGCACATGGTGCTGGATTCGTTCTCGATGCCCACGTAGAGGTCTTCCCCCTCCAGGATGCGGACCGGCTCGGCGTAGGCCTCCACGATGGTGCCCCACGCGTCGGCAGGCTCCACGCCTTCCTTCGCCCAGAAGGTGAACCCCCGTATGATCTTTGTGTGGAACGTGTGCGCCAGCCGGCAGCATCGCCGCAGGATCCCCAGGTGCTCCTCGCGCTCGGCCCCGCTGTCGATGTCGCACTTGTAGAACGGGGCGGCGATGCAGCAGACCGTCATCCCGGCGCTGCCGAGGATGTCCATGATGCGCGCCGCCTGCTCGTCAGAGATGTCCTGGGGCGGCACGTCCCACACCGAGCGGATCTCGACGCCGTCCAGGTGGTATTCCTGGCACACGCTCACCGCGCGCTGGAAGTCCTGGCTGATCTCGTCCGTCATCACGCCAAGCTTGAACATTGCTGAGTCACCTCTCCTGTGCCGGACGAAGCGGAATGGCCTTCCCGTCCTCGTGGACACGTTCCGCTCGCGGTCGCAGAGCACCTTCCCTGGGCGTCGCACGCCGCCGAGGAGCTAGTAATGGACCTTGCCGATCTTGACCCTCTTGTCCCGGGTCATACCGGCCACGAAGACGCCGGTAGCGATGGAGAGGAGCTTGGACTCCGCGGTGTCCGCGCGGGAGGTGAGCACAACCGGAGCGGCCGCGCCGATGAGAACGCCGGCCACGCGGCCGCCGGCGAGGAAGGAGAACGTTTTCACCATGATGTTGCCGGCCTCGATGTCGGGTGCCAGGAGGATGTCGCCAAGGCCGGCGCAGGGCCCCGTGATGCCTTTGATCTCGGCGGCCAATGCGGACACGGCGTTGTCAAGGGCGAAGGGCCCGTCCACCTCGCAGGTGGGGAATTGCCCGCGTCGATTCATGGTCGCGAGGGCAGCGGCATCGAGCGTCGCAGGCATATTAGGGTTGACCAGCTCCACCGCCGCCAGCACGCAGACCCTCGGGCGCTCGTTGCCGAACAGGCGGGCGAGGTACACGGCGTTCAGCACGATCTGGGCCTTGGCCACGAGGTCGGGGGCAATGTTCATGGCGCCGTCCGTCACCAGGAGCAGCCGGCCGATCTGCTCAGTGGCGTCGAGGATGAAGACGTGGCTCATCAGCGCATCCGTGCGCAGACCGGCCTCCTTGTCCAGCAGGCCCCGAAGGAAATCGTCGGTGTGCACGTGGCCCTTCATCAGGACGTCGGCCCGGCCCTCGCGCACCTCAAGGGACGCCCGGCGGGCCGCCGCGGCCTCGTCCGGCTCGTCGATGATGGGCACATCGGTCAGGTCGAAGTCCATCTCCCCGGCAATGCGGCGGATCTCGCCCTCGTCGCCGACCAGGAGCGGGGATGCGATATCCCGCGCCCGCGCGTCACGCACGGCTTCTAGGACCGTCGCGGACTCGGCGGCGGCGACGACCAGGCGCTGGACGGGATACTCTCGGATGGCGTCAGGGATCTGCTCGAGACGACTGATCATTGCGCCAGCTCCTCAATGCGTGTCCTCACGGCCTCGATGGCCTCGGGGGGTGTGGAGGCCCCGCCCGTTATGCCGACGTGCTCCGCGCCGCGGAGCCACCCCGCCCGGACATCCTCGGCCGTCTGGATGTGGTGCGTCTGCGGCGCGTGACTCCTGCAGATCTCCGCGAGCCGACGGGTATTGGCGCTCTCAAGCCCTCCGACGACGACCATGACGTCCGCTTCCCGTGCGAGGGCGCCGGCGGTCGCCTGCCGGCGCTCGGTGGCGTCGCAGACGGTATTGGCGGCCCTCAACTCGTCGCACAGTGGCAAAAGCGCCCCAGCCAGCGCCGCAAACCGCTCGGCCGGCTGCGTGGTCTGCGCGACCAGGCCAAGCCGCTGCCGCGCGCTCCGCTCGAGGGCCGTAAGCGTCCGTTCCGCCTCCGCGACGGATTCGACGACGAGCGCCTCGCCGCCCGTCTGGGCGAGAATGGCGATGGTCTCCGGATGGTCCCGCTCGCCAAGGACGACCACGGTGCATCCGTCGTCGTGCATGTCAGCCGCCGCGCGCTGGGCGCGCTTGACGAAGGGGCACGTGGCGTCGATGACCTCGAGTCCCCGGCTCTTGGCTTCCGCGAGGACGTCCGGGGGAGCGCCGTGCGTGCGCACCACGACCGTGCCCGACGTCACCTCGGCGACATCACTGATGACGCGGAGGCCCAGCTGCTCAAGCTCGCCTACGACCTGGGGATTGTGAATGAGCGGGCCGAGGCTGAGCACCTCCCGGCCCGCGTCCAATGCCTCGCGG
>JASFTE010000518.1:0-4222 GCA_050114035.1 Armatimonadota bacterium
CTTGCCCGCGGGCGATCGTATTCCTTCCGGTCCGCGCGCTCTCGACCGCGAACGTTAGCGCTCCGAGCGCCGCCTCGCGCGCGGAGCACCTCGGGAGCTCGGCGCCGAGGGCTATCACAAAGGCGAGTTCGTCCGGGGCAATGCTGACGTACTCATCGGGCGCGTCATCCCGCCCCGCATAGCGGCGCCCGAGGAATCCCATCTCCCCGGGATCGTAACCGGTCAGGAGCACGAAGTGATCAACTCGCCACTCGCTGGCGACCACGGGCCGACCGGCATCGATCGAGCGCACGGCCACGTCCCACAACCGCTCCCGATCGGACCGGAGTACGATGGTGCATTCGCGCCCGACGGCGCCGGCGAGGTTCTCTATGCCGCCTTCGAAGTGGTGCGGATGGGCAAGGATCGCCCCCCCGGCGCCCGAGTGCACCGTACCCGCCGCCCATCCCGTCTCGAAGGCAGCGCCCGACGTGCCCGCCAGGAAAGCCTTCGTGTGTCTCTCGCCGATCTGGTCCAGACACACCCGCAGCGCCGACGTGACCATCAGGTCGTCGGTGTACGTGTCCAGGCCGCCCCACGCAAGTTTGGGCACACCCTCGATCACTCGTCCGGTTTCGTTTGCGCTCGGCACGATCGGCCCTCCCTCGTCGGCGGGCGTGCCCGAGAGTACTCGCGCATGCTCCCGCCGTTCCGAAAGGTACACAGCCCCGGCAGCCGGCACTGAATCGCCATCGGGCATCTTCCCACAATCCACCCACGAGCAACCGGCTGCCCCTGCGACGAGCACGCCCACGGCGGCCAGGGCTTCGAGGCCCTTTCCCATCGCTTGCCCTCCTCGCGCGCCGTCCCGCCGGCGATTCGACGCCGGCAGCACCTTCACTTCAGGGTCCGTCGCGCGCCGGCCAGCGCTTCAGCCATCACCTCTGAGACGCCGGCCATCTCCGAAGCGTCGCGGATGGCAATGCCCAGCGTGTCCCACGTATCGTTCCAGCGATCCACCCGCACCCGCCACAGAGCTTTGTCCACCCAGCTGCCGGACCGGACGGGCTTCGGGTACTCGTGCCGCTGAGCGCAGCCCATGCGGTCAGCCAGATGCTCCACGGTGAACTGGCCGCGCGGCGCGAGGAACATCGTCCGCGCCACCGGGAAGGCCAGCTTCATGTTCTTCGCCGGCACGAGCTTCGCCATCGACGAGCACCACTCGCGGCAGTCCGCCGGTCCCATGACGAAGCCCTGGTGCCAGCCGACTTCGAGCCCGTGCTTGCCGGCGAAGGCGACCAGGGCGTCGAGCACTTCGTTCATGCCTGGCAGTTCGGCCCATCTCGCGCGGACGCGCGCTTCGTCGCCCCTGGAGTACGCCCAGGGGTATGCGGGGAAGCCCTCCGCCGGCTGCGGTGGCTCGTAGGCGGCCACCTCCTCCGACCCCAGTCGATCGACGAGCCCGGCGCAGCGTTTCAGCATCAGCAGCGCCGTGAGCGTGACCCACTTGCTCGGCTGACCCTCCCGCTCGACGTCCCCGAGCAGGTTCGCCACCAGCGGCCGATCCGTACGGTAGGCCTTCTCCAGCCGCCATCGGCCGTCCGGACCGCGCTTCTCCAGCAGCAGGCTGAGGGCGTCGGTCAGCGCCGGTGAATCCTCCATGCCGATCCGCGTGGCGACGTCGAGCATGTCCAGGATGTCGGTCTTCCAGTCCAGGCCCCACGGCTGGTGGAGCTTCGCGTACTCGCCCTTGATGGGGCGGAAGCGGTGGTGGTTCTTCTTGTAGAGCCGGTGCGCGGCCAGGTACTCCGCACCGCTGCGCAGGAAGTCGCGCATGGCGTCCGTGCGCGATGCCTCCGGGTACGATGCCACGCAGTCGATCGCCCGGACGGCGGCGGAGTGGCAGCTATGGCTGCCGCAGCACAGCCGTGCGCGCCCGTGCAGAATGGTCGGCGAGCGATTGCCGTCCGCCAGCACCTCGTTGGTGGCCACTCTCTCCACCAGTTCGGGGAGGTCCGGGTCCGCCGGGTCGCCAAAGCGCACCAGCGCCATCACCATCTGCGGGAGGTAGCAGGTGCTCCCTCGGCTGTCGGGCAGTTGCGATCTGAGGGATTCCGCGGCGGCATGCAGCGCGGGATGGCCGGGGGGTATGCCCACCCGCCCGGCCCATCCGATGTCGCGTCCGGGCGGCGCGGCGGTCAGCTTGATCCCTCCGGGCCAGTCGAAGTGCGCCGGATCGGCCGCCATCTCGAGCACGCGCGCCGACGGTGGCCAGTCCCACACGGCTTCCTTCGCCGCCGTGACCTCCGGATCGTCCTCGGGTCGGTCGAGAAGCTCGGTCAACGCACGGTACCGGACGCAGGGGTTGCTCTCCTCGAGCAGCCAGTCCGTCGGATCAGTGCGCTCTGAGGCCGCCCGCGATCCGCTGCTGCGCTCTGCCATGGTTCGGCTCCCCCTCAAGAGAACGACTCGTGATCGGTGACGTGGTACGCCTCCCTGTCCAGCCGCGGCGGCCGGGTCAGGTGGCCATGTCTGCACCCTCGGCGGCGAGGGCCTCTTCGAGGGCACCGATGGCCTCTCGCTCCAGCCGCAGCGTCTCGGACAGGATTTCCTGCTCCTGCTCGCGCACGGCCGGGGTCCAGTCCTCGAAGTCCTTGCCCGTCCAGGGACCGAGGAACGCTTCCGCCTTGCCGATCTGTGACTGCAGCAGCGCGCCCTCCTTCGCGTAGAGCTCGGCGGCGCGGAGCACTGCGTCACGCCCCTCAGGCGACAGGGTGTCCGCTTCGTCCTCCAGGAATGCGGCGGCCCTGGTGCGGGCGTCCTGCCACGCCTCGAAGTTCCACCAGTGGACGAAGAAGAGGCCCCTCCGCTGCTCCTCGGTGAACTCCGCGGCCCGACGCACGTCCTCGCGCCACGCCTTCAGCGCCACTTCTCCCCAGGCGTAGCGGTAGCCGTTGAGCGACTGCGACTCCTCGCGGCGCCAGTTGTGGACGGCGATCGCGAGCGTATCGAGCAGGCGCCGGCGCGGGTCGGGCGCGCCGCCGAATTCGACCGGGATCATGACCCACGGGCCGATCTGGGCGGCTGGGACTTCCTTCGCACTGTCGCCGCTCCAGTACGTGCGCCAGAGGAACTTGCGCTCCGTGCCTTCGCCCTGGTAGCCGTAGGCGACTGCCACGTTCAGGTCGCTCGTGTCGGGGTAGCCGACCACCGGGAAACCGGACTCTATCCCCGCCGCGATCCTGTCGGCGTAGCGGCCCATGCGGGGGTTACCCTCGTCGGCCATCTCGTCAACGATATCGAAGCGCCAGCCGGTCGCGCTGGCCACCGCCTGCTGGTGTTCGGGGAACTCGCCGACGGCGATCGACGGGCACCAGCCCTTCCCGCCGGTCGCGCCGTCCGGGGTCCAGCGCACGCGGAAGGCCAGCCCCGAGTAGCCCATGATCTGGTCGGCGGTGTACGGATGCTCCGTTGCCGCCAACGCCGCCTCCATGGCGCCCACGAACGTGATGTCGGAAGACTCGCCCCACGTGAGGGTCGGCACGCCCTCGATCCAGACCTTGCCATCCTCCCGGCGCAGGCTCGCCGGAGGCGCTCCGCCGCCGTCGTTCTCCAGGCCCTCACCGGTCGATGCCAGGGCTTCCTCCAGGGCCTGCACGCTTTCGGGATCGGTCCCGAGGGCGACGGCGACGCGGGACAGTGCCCTGAGACCGGCCACCTCGGCCGCGCGCGCGCCGCGCAAGGTCGCCAGGGCCTTCTGCCGCCGGGAGGCATCGTGCAGGCGCTCGTGCATCGCCTCCCCCTGACCCGGGTTCATCGGGAAGAGCTCGGAGACCTTCGTAAGCGATGCGGCGACCTGCCCGTAGTGCTCGGCCGCCTCGGCCAGGTCCTCCTCCAGGTCACCCCTGTCGAGGCGATCCCGGGCCTCCTGCAGGAAGGCGGCCGCGTGGCGCCGACATTCGGCCCAGCAGGCGGCGTTGTAGGCCAGTCCGTGCCCGGCCACTTCGTCCGCCAGCATGGTCTCCGGCTCGGCGAGTGCCGCGATCCACCGATCGTACCCGGCAAGCCCCGTCGCGTACTCCCCCCCGTGCCCGTGCTGTCCGGCCGCCACCTCGAGCGCGAACTCCAGCGCCTCCCGCACCGTGACCTCGTCCTCCGCCGGCTCGCCCGGCCGCACGACCATCAGGTAGTGGACCCCGATGCCGGTGTCGCCGAGCTTCGAGTAGTGGATCCGGCCAATGCT
>JASFTE010000519.1:0-4220 GCA_050114035.1 Armatimonadota bacterium
GAGGTGTACCCGAACTGCCCCACCTCGATCTCCGGAGAGCCGTGCAGCGCGAAGAACGCCTCCGGACGCGGATTCTCCAGCGCGCCCTCCGCAACGATGAGGCTGGCCCCGCCCTCCTCGCCCGGCGGCGCGCCCTCCTCGCACGGCTGAAAGATGAGCACCACGGTGCCCGGGACCCTGTCACGCATCGCCCGCAGCGCCTTCGCGACGCCGAGCAGCACCGTCGTATGCACATCGTGCCCGCACGCGTGCATGACGCCCACCGTCTTGCCGGCGTACTCGGCCGTCACTGTCGACGCGTACGGCAGTCCCGTCTCCTCCGTAATGGGCAGCGCGTCCATGTCCGCCCGCACCGCCACGACGGGCCGCTCCCGCGCGCCCTTGAGCAGCGCAATGACGCCGTTGTGCGCGATGCCCGTCCGGATGTCCGCGTCCGCGTACCCGAACTCCCGCAGCTTGCCCACGACGAACTTGGCCGTCTCGACCTCCCGGTTCGACAGCTCCGGATGCGAGTGAATGTGCCGCCGTATCTGGACCAGCTCGGCCTCCATGTCGGCCGCCGCCGCCCGCACTGCCGCATCCAGCGCGCTCTGCCCCCGCGCGGGCCCGGCCGCCATGGCCATCGCCACGGCCACGCCCGCGTACGCAATCACCAACGTCGCACTGTGTCCGCCCATTGGAAGCTCTCCCTCCGTCGCGCTTCAGTCTTGGCTCAGAAGGCCTTCCCGTGCCTCCCGCCGAACTCCTGCCCTCGAAGTCGCTACCCCGATCAATAGGTGGCTCCGGCAACATGAAGCGCCACACGGGCCCTCGCCTCGCCATCGCGGCCGCTCTCGTAGTGGCCTCAGTTCAGCTCGCCTCGGCCCAGGAGGCCGTCCCACAGGCCCTCTCCGTGCGTCTTCGCGTCTCCCGCGTAGATCCGGCCGGCCCCGTTCAGGTCCAGTGGCGCTGGGGAGGCGAGGGCCTCGGCGGCGAGGTGGTCCGGGGCGAGCTGGCCCCGGAGGTGCAGCCCGGCGAATGGACGCCCTGGGCCGCCGTCGCCGACGTCTGGGGCAAGCTCACCCGTCGCAAGTTCGTCACCTTCACCATCTCCCGCGAGCTCGTCAAGGGCCGCAGGAACACGCGCGTGGAGCTCACCGACGTGGTCATGGACTTCGAGTTCGCCCTGGGAGGCACGGTCATCAAATCCCTCTCCGAGGCCGGCCCGGACGGCGGCTCCGTCGGCATCGCCATGCCCGGCCATCTGCTCGCCGAGGGCAGCGCGCCCGACTCGCCCGAGGTGCTGGCGGAGATCGAGGGCATATCGTCCTACGTCCGCCGCCGGCGCGAGACGCTCGAGGCAATGCCCTGGGCCAAGGAGCCCGTCCCCCGCCGCTACGCCGTGCTCACCGACGTGGGCGGCTACGGCGAGCAGTCGGGCTACGGCGTGCGGCACACGAACCTGGACATCGTGCGGGACGAGTGCCGGACGCTGCGCCTCCTGGGCGTCAACGGCCTGCGCAGCGGCTTCGACATCGCCCAGAAGACGGAGTTCGGCCCCCGGTTCCGGCGCGCGCACATCGGCCGCGCCGCCGGCTACCAGGTGCCGAAGCGGGGCGAGTACGTCGGCTGTCCCTGCGCCCCGGGCATCGCGGAGGAGCGTGCCACCAAAGCCGGCGAGGCCCTGGAGCTGCTCCGGCAAGTGCCCGCCGACAAGGTCTGGGCGCTCACCGTGGACGAGATCGGCGCCATCGCCAAGGAGCATCTGGCCGACTGCCCCCGCTGCGCGCAGGCCTTCCAGGAGTACCTCGCGGACATGGGCTTCGAGCCCGCGGACTTCGGCAAGGGCGCGTGGGACGAGATCGCGCCCCTGATGATCTGGGCCCCGCGGGGCGGCACGGTCGAGCTCGACTTCGGCTCGCCGCACACCGCGCTCCTGGCGTACTACACCTCCCGGTTCGTCATCTGGGCCAGCGCGACGGCGTTCACCGATCTGACGCAGACCGTCCGCGATGCCGGCATGTTCTCGTACGCCCTCCGCGGTCCCACGGCAACCTGGCGCGGGCACAGCCTGGACTTCTTCGAGTTCTACGACCACAGCGACTCGGCCATCGTCTTCGAGACGAGCAACCGCGGCCCCCGCGTCTGGCAGTGGGAGAGCTACATGGGCGACATCTGCCGCGGCGTCGCCGCTCGGCGGGGGATCGCCTTCGGCTGCTACGTCAAGCCCCACCGGGGCGCGCCGCTCCAGCGCATGCTCAGCGCGGCGGCCCGCGGCGCGCGGATGATCTACTGGTACACCTACGGGCCCGACTACAAGAAGGGCGACAGCTTCTCCCAGCATCCGGATCTGCTCGTGCAGGTGGGCAAGGCCACCAGGCTGCTGGCCAAGGTCGAGGATGTGCTCTATGGAGCCAAATGGCCGCGGCGTCCCGAGGTGGCCTTCGTCACCCCGCGAGCGTCCGAGATCTGGGGACGGTGGGTGGACCTGGAGCACGGCTCGGCCACGTGGGAGGACGCCAAGTGGGTCTACCTCGCCCTGGCGCACGCCCATCTGCCGGTGGACGTGCTGAGCGAGTATGACCTGGCGAAGGAGGATCTCTCGCAGTACAAGATCATCTACATCGTCGGCCCGAACATGCGGCGCGACGCGGCCGAGGCCGTCGCCGGCTGGGTGCAGAGCGGCGGGACGCTGTGTACCGACGCCGGGGGCCTCGCGCGCGACGAGGCCAACCAGCCGCTGGACGTGCTCGAGCCGGTGCTCGGACTCAAGGAGCGGCGCCTGCCCGAGCTGCTCGTGAGCGTGCCCCGCTATTATGCCGGCCGACTGCAGTCCTTCGAGGAGGCGCAGCCGCCCGTCCCCGGGAGCACGCCCATCGTGACCATCAGCGCCCCCCTGCCCGAGGGCAAACTCGGGCTGAATGTGGGACGGGAAGTGCTCGTGCCGCGGCGGGGAACGGAGGTCGTCGCCCGGTATGCCGACGGCTCAGTGGGCGCCACGCGCCGGAAGCACGGACGCGGGCAGGCCATCGTGGTGGGCTCGTACCTGGGCCTCGAGTACAGCGGCTCGGTCCGCCACGATGAGTTCGACATGCGCCGCGACCTCAGCGCCTCGCTCCGCAACCTCGTCGCCGCGCCGGCCCTCGCCCTCACGAAACCCATCGTGGAGCCGTCCGATCCCCTCGTCGAGGGCGTGCTCGTGGAGAGCGACGCCGGCCGCGCCGTGGTCCTGATGAACTGGGCCTACCGCGCCACCGGCGAGCGCACGGCCGAGATCCAACCGCTGCAGGACCTGAGCGTCCTCATGCGCGGCGCCGGCCCGGTCACCGAGGCGACATCAGTCTACTGCG
Source organism: Armatimonadota bacterium (assembly GCA_050114035.1). GTDB lineage: Bacteria > Armatimonadota > Zipacnadia > JAUWAU01 > JAUWAU01 > JAUWAU01. The sequence goes on from JASFTE010000519.1 coordinate 3,330, forward strand.
GCGACCTGAAGCCAACGAAGCGCGGAGACGACGTCGTCGTCTCGCTTCCGACCCTCGCCGAAGGCGATGTGGTGCTGCTGAAGTAGCGCAGCCGCGCTGCCAGGATGGGACGACCATCTGCGCGGTCCCCACGAGGCTGTCGAAGTCGGCAGCCTCGCAGGTACCCGTCATGGACGTCGCCGGAATTGGCAGTTGCGCGCACTCGTTTGACAGCGGCGGCGCAGTCTCCCATAGTCTCGGAGCGATCCGGCTGAGCGTGGGGGATGGGGGTGGACACGGCATCGATTCGTGGGCGGCCATGGGCTGGCGTCGGGCGGCGACCAGTCAGTGTCGGAAGGCCGTGATGGGGCAGTCCACGGTCACCGGGGGGCCCGCGGCGCTGGTCGGAACGTGACGGCGTCGGCGATCACCAGGCCCTTGGAGCCCTCCGCTCGGATCTCCACGAAGCCGTCCATGCCCTCCTCGAACTCGAACGTGCCGATCACGCGGGAGTCCTCCGGACGGACGCGAACGGTGGCTCCGCCCCGGGCGTGGCGCACGCGAACGTCGAACTGGGCGTCTGCACCGTACGGGGTATCGTCGTGCAATGCTACCTCGTAGCGCCCGGCCTGGAGGTCGGGCGTGAAGCGGGCGAAGGCGTCGGCGTCAGAGCGGCCCCCGTTGGTGAGATAGAATCCGCCGTGGCCGCGCCTGTCGCGCCGGCAGCGGCAGAAACGGTGCCCCACCCAGAAGTAGGGCGTCGCGCAGAAGCCCGGGTCGGCGTCATCGATAGTGACCTGCCGCTGGGGCGGGCCATCTGCCACGCGCAGCTCGACCCGGAAGGACTGAGGGGAGTTCAGAGCGCGGGCGCAGGTCACCTCGACCGTCGCACGGTACGTGCCGGGCGCCAGC
>JASFTE010000520.1:0-4197 GCA_050114035.1 Armatimonadota bacterium
ACAGGGGCGATGTCATCGGCCTGGAGCTGCCGGCGGCAGTGAACCTGACGGTCTCCCAGACGGATCCCGGCATGCGGGGCGACACGGCGCAGGGCGGAACGAAACCGGCGGTCCTGGAGACGGGGGCCGTCGTGCAGGTCCCTCTCTTCATAGAGATCGGCGACGTGGTGAAGGTCGATACGCGCAGCGGCGAGTACCTGGAGCGGGTAACGCAATAGGCCGGCCATTGGGGGGGGCCGGGGGAGGACAGAGTCGCTCTCCGGGCAGTTCTCACCCTTGTTGCCTGTCGTTAGCGTTCTTCTATGGATGCGGAGCGGATCAAGGCGATAGTGGAGCTCACGAAGGCATCGGGCGCCTGCGAGATCGCTCTCGAGACGGCCGATGAGACCATCCGCGTGCGCCGCCTACCGCGGGTGGCGCAGCGTGCGCCGGCGCCAGAGGAGGGCCGGTCGGCGCCGATGGGGGCGGCAGAGGCTGAGCGGGTGATGGCGGCTGCGCCGGACGAGTACCTTGTGCGGGCGGCGAATGTTGGATGGTTCCATCGTGGTGCCGGGCCCGACACGGAACCCCTGGTCGATGTCGGCGACCGTGTGCGCCCGGATGAACCGCTGGGTACGATAGAGACGCTGAAACTGTCCAACCAGGTGGTGAGTGAGGTGGGCGGCGAGATCAAGGAGATACTGGTGGAGGAGGGCATGGAGGTGGAGTTTGGTCAGCCGCTCTTCGTGCTCGACACCGACACGGAGTAGGGGTGGTGCGGAGACGATGCGCATGCGCTACGGGCCTGGCAGATGGCGTAGTGGCCTGGGCCTCATTGAGCTGCTCATAGTCATCGCCATTATCGTCATCATTGCCGGTGTGTATTACGGCGGCGTAGGCAAGAAGGGCGGGGGGCGGGAGAAGTCGCTGCCCGCCGAAGCCATCGACCGCACGATAGACGTGACGTGCCAGAGCAATCTGCGGCAGCTTCGGATGAACATCCAGGCAGAGACGGCCGTGGGCGAGCCGCCGCCCCGGTCGCTCAAGGCCGCCGCCAAGGGTCTCGGCCCGCAGTTCATGCAGTGCCCGTCGAGCTTTGAGGCCTACGTCTACAATCCCAAGGACGGTACGGTCTGCTGCACGACAGAGGGGCACGAGGAGTACTAGGACTGGCTTCGTTGCGGGGCGAGGCACGTAGCCGGTGCCTGCCGCTGGAGAGCCGCCACATGTTCAGTAAGATACTGATCGCCAACCGGGGCGAGATCGCCTGCCGCGTCATCACGGCGTGCCGCGAGCTGAAGGTTCCGTGCGTTGCCGTGTACTCGGAGGCGGATCGGGCCGCCCTGCACGTGTCCATGGCCGATGAGGCGCGCTGCATCGGCCCGGCTCGGAACCGGGACAGCTACCTGAACATGCCGGCCATCATTCAGACGGCGTTGATGACGGAGTGCGACGCCATCCACCCCGGCTACGGGAATCTCTCGGAGGACGCGAGCTTCGCGGAGATATGTGAGACGTACAAGATCAAGTTCATCGGGCCGCCGGCGCATGTGATCGAGGCGATGGGCGACAAGTCGGCCGCCCGGCGGGCGATGCGGGAGCACGGCGTGCCGGTGGTGCCCGGCACCGAGGACGGCATTGCGAATGTGAGCGAGGCGCGCAGCGTGGCCAGGGGCCTGGGCTACCCGGTGTATATCAAGGCGGCGGCCGGTGGCGGCGGGCGGGGCATCCGGCTCGTACAGAACGAGGAGGACCTGGGAGAGGCGGTGGAGATGGCCCAGGCTGAGGCCCGGGCCGCGTTCGGGAATCCGGCGGTGTACATGGAGCGGCAGATCCCGGAGCCACGGCACATCGAGGTGCAGATCCTGGCCGATTCGCACGACAACGTGGTGCATCTGGGTGAGCGGGAATGTTCCATCCAGTTCCGGCTGCAGAAGCTGCTCGAGGAGTCGCCGTCGCCCGGTGTGAAGCGCTCGTCGCTGCGCCGGCGGCTGGGGGATGCCGCCGTGCGGGCGGCGAAGGCCATCGGGTACCAGAACGCCGGCACGGTGGAGTTCCTGCTGGATAGCCGCGGTCAGTTCTTCTTCATCGAGATGAACACGCGCGTGCAGGTCGAGCACCCGGTCACAGAGATGATCACCGGCGTGGACATCGTGAAGGAGCAGATCCGCATCGCCGCGGGCGAGAGGCTGAGCTGCGAGCAGGGGCGCATCTACTTCCAGGGGCACGCCATCGAGTGCCGCATTCTGGCCGCCGACGGCTTCGACAACTTCCTGCCATCGGCGGGGAAGATCACGGAGTGGGTGCCGCCCAGCGGCCCCGGGGTACGCGTGGACACGGGCGTGCGCGCGGGCAGCGTCATTCCGACGAACTACGATCCCATGATCGCCAAGGTCATCTGCTGGAACCACGATCGCCCGTCGGCGATCTCGCGCATGGAGGCGGCTCTGCGCAGCATGCACATCGGCGGCATCGACACCACCATTGACTTCCATCTGGCGCTGCTGAAGAACGCTTACTTCCGCCGAGGCGAGATCGACACCAGCTTCATCCGTCGCCGCATGAACGGCGAGGGGCGGCGGTATGCAGAGGAGGGGACCTGAGACGATGACTGACAGTCGGGCTTCGCGTGCCTTCATCGGGGCGCTCATAGGTGTCGGGGTCGTCGTGCTCGTGCACGAGCTTGGGGGTTGGTCCCTGTTGGCCATCGCCGCGGGCGTTGTCGGCTGGATCATCGGCTGGATATGCCGGTAGGCCTGCGTACCGGAGGAGCCGCGGGAAGCGGCGCGTGGGTCAGTGAAGACACGCAGATTCGGCAGAGAGATGGCGCTGAGCGCGCTCTACCAGTGCGACGTGACGGGCGAATCGCGTGAGCCAGCGCTGGCAAGCTCGCGCGATCTGCTCGTCGGCCTCAGGCTGGAGCAGGAGCACGAGGCGAGCGGCGGCATGTTGGCTACACAGCGCCGCCACGTGACCGAGGCGCGCGCGGCCGAGGCGGCGGACTTCGCTGATGCACTCACCCGGGCGGCGCTGGATCACGTGGGAGAGCTGGACCAGATCATCTCGGAGTTCGCCGAGGGATGGTCTCTGGAGCGCATGCCGGGCATCGACCGGAACATCCTGCGCCTTGCCCTGGCGGAGATCATTCACTTCGACGAGATCCCCATTGGCGTCTCCATCGACGAGGCGGTCGAGCTCGCGAAGCAGTACAGCACTGAGGAGTCGGGCACGTTCGTAAACGGCATCCTCGGCGCATTCGTCCGCAGTCGGGGCCTGGCGCCCATAGACCGCTGAGCATCATTGTGCGCCGCACCCGTCCACCCACTACGGAGTCATCTCTGCCGGCGACGAATCCGATGACATACGACATCGCATTGACTGTCAGCGAGGTTACTCGACACGTCAAACGGCTGCTGGACTCGTCGGAGCTGCTGCAGGGGATCTCGGTCCGGGGCGAGGTCTCGAACTTCAAGCGCCACACATCCGGGCACGTCTACTTCTCGCTGAAGGATGAGGCGTCTCAGCTCAGCTGCATCATGTTCCGCGGGCCGGCCGGCCATCTGAGCTTCGAGCCCGAGGACGGCATGCAGGTCATCGCCTCGGGCAACGTGAGCGTGTACGAGCGGGGCGGCCGCTACCAGCTCTACACGCGTTTCATGCAGCCCGACGGGCTCGGCGACCTGTATCTGGCGTTCGAACGGCTCAAGGCGAAGCTGGAGGCCGAGGGGCTGTTCGATCCCGCCCGCAAGCGGGCGATCGCCCGCTTCCCCCGGCGCGTTGCCATCATCACCTCGCCCACCGGTGCGGCCGTCCGCGATATCACGACCATCCTGGCACGGCGGTATCCCGCGGCGGCGCAGCTCGTGGTGCCGGCCATCGTGCAGGGGGACGATGCCGCGCCCAGCATCGTCCGGGCGCTGGGCATCGCCAACGATATGGACGATGTGGATACGATCATCCTCGGCCGCGGCGGGGGCTCCATCGAGGACCTGTGGGCGTTCAACGAGGAGGTCGTGGCGCGGGCGATCTATAGCTCCGCCCGGCCGGTTATCAGTGCCGTGGGCCACGAAACCGACTTCACGATCGCCGACTTCGTAGCCGACGTGCGGGCCGCGACGCCCTCGGCGGCCGCTGAGCTTGCCGCGCCCGATCAGGCCGAGCTGCGGTCCAGGGTGAGCGGGTCGGCTGATCGGCTGCGGCTCGCCCTGCTCGGCGGGC
>JASFTE010000521.1:0-4194 GCA_050114035.1 Armatimonadota bacterium
CCTTGCCTGCCGCCGAGGGCTCAGGTGAGCCCTGTGAACCCTAACCTGCACAACCTACATCCCCCATATTCCCCGCACAGCCCCACAGAGCCCCACTATGCTGCTTGTGCAGCTTGTGTAGGTAAACACGCACAATGCACAAGTTATGTTGATTTGTTACATCTTCGTTACATCCGAACCCGCCGATACAATACCCATTTCTTGACAAGACGCCCTCGCCCTTCCCGCCAAGAGCGGAAGTGGAATTCCGCGGACGCCATGCTCAACCACCGACCTCCCGCCAGCCGGACCAGACGATCGAGGAGGTCCATCCGGAGGCGTTCGAGTGCCGGCCTTCTGCCACGCTCGCGCGGACGTGACCGAACGCCTTTTCTCCGCGAACGACCGATCTCGCCACAGGACGAGGGGGCCCGGATGTATGGCCGCACACCGACCGGGGCAAAACGGCCGACTAGAATGCAGCTTGCGTGTTGCCCGGAAACCGTGTATAACAGCGCCCAAGCGGCACCGGGCACAGCTCGTCGTCGCACAAAAAAGCTAGAGCAGCACGCGGGCCGGGACATCTACTACTATGAGGCCCGCACAAACCAGCGCCGAAGCGGCTTGATGCAGTCAGCGCCGCGGTCGGCGCTATAGTGTTGTAGGGGAACCGCCGAGACCGAGGCAGGGGCGGGCATCGGCTGTCCGCCGGGGCTTGCATGGAGCAGGAGAACGGCGTAGTGCCAGACAATGGCGACGTTCCAGCCGAGGTGCTGGAGCGCTTCGACAAGCTCAAGCGCGACGGCGAGGAGCACCTCTACTCCATCGCCAGCGACATCGACGCCAGGGCGATGTACGGTGAGCGCTGGCTCTTCGTCACGAACCAGCGCCTGCTCGTGCTCTCCGAGGACGGCGATGGCGCCGCCCCGGTCGAGGTGCCGATGGAGGAGGTCACCGACGCCGAGGCCGAGGTGCTCGTCGGCAACGGCGTCCTCCGCGTGACGGCGAACGGGCACACCATCGAGCTGCTCCGCTACTCCAACACCCTGGCCTCCGACTTCGCCAAGCTGGCCAGAGCCGTCGCCGCCTATGCCAAGGATGGCAAGGAGCTCAACCCCGAGGCGCTCCGGGAGGTAGACGACAAGAAGCGCTGCGCCAAATGCGGGCGCGTGCTCCCCATATGGACCGACATCTGCCTCGCCTGCATGAAGCGCAGCCGGACCCTGGGCCGCATGATGCGCCTCCTGCTGCCGTACAAGTGGCGTGTCGTCACCGCCTCCCTGCTCACCCTCTGCGGCACGGGCGTCCACCTGGTGCAGCCCTACCTCGTCCGGCCGTTCACCAACCAGGCCATGCTCGGTCAGCCGCGGGTGAAGGGCGACCCGCTTCTGACCATCGACGAGCGGATCCAGTGGGCCGTCATGCTCGTGCTCGTCTGGATCGGCCTGCAACTGCTCCAGACGGCCCTCACCATGGTCCGGGGGGTCATCGTCGCCTGGCTCGGCGGGCGGGTGACGCTCGATGTCCGGTCCAAGCTCTACGACGCGCTCCAGCGGCTCACCCTCCGCAACCACGACCGCAAGGAGACCGGCCGGCTCATCTCGCGCATGACCAACGACAGCGAGCGGCTCCAGCACTTCATCATCGACTTCTCCCAGGAGATGGCCAACGAGCTCCTGCTTCTCGTCGGCGTCGGCATCATGATCTTCGTCATCGACTGGCGCCTGGCGTCCTGGGTCGTCATCCCGGCAACGCTCATCCTCGTCTCCACATGGTGGTTCGGCAACAAGATCCACACCATCTACCACCAGCTGTGGCGTCGCTGGGCCCGCATGACGGCCCGGGTCAGCGATGCCCTCTCGGGCGTGCGCGTGGTGAAGGCCTTCGCCCAGGAGGATTGCGAGATCGACAAGTTCGACGGGGCGAACCTGAACCTGTTCTCCGGCCACTACCGCGCCGAGAGGCTCTGGGCGCTGTTCTTCCCGGTCGTGGCCGCCCTCACGTTCGCCGGCGTCATGATCGTGCGCTACTCCGGCGGCCTGCAGGTCATACACGATGAGATGGACCTGGGCGGCCTGACGGCCTTCATCATGTACCTGATGATGTTCTACACGCCCATCCGCTACCTGACCCGCATCAACAACTACGCTCAGCGGGCCATGACGGCCGCCGAGCGCGTCTTCGAGATCATGGACAGCGAGCACGAGGACTACGATGCTCCCGAGAGCATGCCCATGTCCCGCATTGAGGGGCGCGTGGAGTTCAAGAACGTCACCTTCGGCTACATCGTGCACGAGCCCGTGCTGCACGATATCGACATGGACGTGAAGCCGGGCGAGATGGTCGGGCTCGTCGGCCACAGCGGCGCCGGCAAGAGCACCACCATCAACCTCATCTGCCGCTTCTACGATGTGGACGAGGGCCAGATCCTCATCGACGGCGAGGACATCCGGAACGTGAAGCTCGAGGACCTGCGCCACCAGCTCGGCGTCGTCCCGCAGGAGTCGTTCCTGTTCGTGGGCAGCCTCGCGGAGAACATCGCCTACGCCAAGCCCGACGCCACGCGCGAGGAGATCATGCGGGCCGCGCGTGTGGCGAACGCGCATGACTTCATCATGCGGATGCCCGACGGCTACGACACCCAGGTCGGGGAGCGGGGCACACGGATCTCCGTGGGCGAGCGGCAGCGCATCGCCATCGCCCGGGCCATCCTGCACGATCCGCGCATCCTGATCCTGGACGAGGCCACCGCGTCCGTAGACACGGAGACGGAGAAGCAGATCCAGGAGGCGCTGGCGCGGCTGGTGAAGGGCCGCACCACCTTCGCCATCGCCCACCGGCTCTCCACGCTGCGCAACGCCGACCGGCTCGTGGTGCTGGAGAAGGGGAAGCTGGTGGAGATCGGCACCCACGATGAGCTGCTCGAGAAGAAGGGAACCTATCACAAGCTCGTCCAGATGCAGTCTGACATCTCCAAGATGAAGGCCGTCGGCGGCTAGCCCAGCCGCCCGTGGTGTTCGGTCGTTGCCTTGGGCGTTACTGACGACTATCAACTGAGAGCTAACTACTGCTTTCCAATGCCCAACGAAGACCGCGATGCCCCCGACGGGGGCGTCGCCGAGCACATCCTGGACCCGACGAAGATCCGTCTCTGGCGCACCGAGGCGGGCAAGATACGCATGGAGATCGAGGGCGATCGGTCCGTGACGCACGTCAAGATCGCCCGGGCCTTCCCCGTGTCGGACCCGGAGCACTACATCGGCTTCCGGGACGAGGACGACAAGGACATCGGGATGGTAGTGGACCCGGGCAAGCTGGCGCCCAAGACGCGCACGATCGTGGAGGAGCAGATCCGCAAGCGCTACTTCGTGCCCGTCATCAGCCGCATCCACTCCATCAAGGAGGAGTACGGCGTCGGGCACTGGATCGTGGACACGGACCGGGGCCGCCGGGAGTTCGCGGTGCGCGGCATGCGTGACAGCATCTGGGAGGTCGGCGAGCAACGCCTCATCATCATCGACGCCGACAACAACCGCTACGACATCCCCGACTACGAGGAGCTCGACTACCGCAGCTACCGTCTCATCGAGGATACGCTGTAGACCCCGCGCCTACGGAGCCGCCCGCGGGCCGTAGTGCGGCAGCGGCGCTCCGACCTCGTAGCAGCCCAGATCCGGCGCCTTGCCGGTGAAGCCGTCGTTGATGTTGGGCAGTACAACGCCGGCGTCCACCGCGGCGCACCCCGGCGCGAGCTGCAGATCCTTCTCGCCGATCTCGTAGCGCGCGTCGAGCGCCGGCGGCTCGAGGCCCCGGAAGATGTCCATCGACACCATGACGCCGTGCTCTTCCATGCCCGCACCCGTGGCCAGCCCGTCCAGCGCCGCGTAGCGGACCCGGTTGAACTTCATGAAGCGGTCGGGGCCCGGCTGGTTCCAGCCATCGTAGTCCATGTCGGCCAAGCCGCCCTCGGACTCCATGGCGTACCCCTCGGTGCCCATGATGATGTTGTTCCGGAAGATGGCGTTGAACCAGCGCCCGCCCGCGAAGCCGCGGCCCGTGGTCAGGGATGTGTTGTGCGCGATGATCATCCCCGTCGGATCCACGTGCAGCTTGAAGGGCTTGTTCTTCACGTTGTACATGGCGTTGTGCAGCAGGTAGCCCGGGCCGCCGAAGACGGGCTGGAAGCTCAGAGCGCTGAACGTGTTCGTGAGGCGA
>JASFTE010000522.1:0-4188 GCA_050114035.1 Armatimonadota bacterium
GGTTACCGAGCATCACGGCGATCTTCATATCGGCCACAGTCATGTCCCTCCGGGGCCGCCAGGGCGGCCGTATGGCTTGATAGATGCGGGGGCAAGATTCGGCGGGGCGCTGCCGGGCACCTTCTGCCAGAGTGCCCGCAGGACTCCGTGTCGAGGAGCTCGGGGCGGCCGTGGCGGGAGGGGTATATGTAACGGCAATGTAACAAGTGAACATAACTTGTCCATTATGCGTGTTTACCTACATAAGCTGCACAAGCTGCATAATGGGGCTCTGTGGGGCTGTGCGGGCAATCTGGGGGGTGCAGGTTGTGTAGGATAGGGTTCACAGGGCTCACTTGAGCTCTCGGCAGGAAACGAGGCGCGTTGGCTGGCGCGATACGTAGAGACGCCAAAAAGCGTCGGATGCCCGGAGGCATTGGCTCCACGGGTGGTTGCGCAGATGAGGAGCGAGTAGAACACCAAGAGTACGAACGTCAGCGAATGGCTGTAGTATATCCATTCTTAGGTGATAAGTCCGTAATATATATTACGAAATGTTGGTGGAGGATGTATGGGCGGTGAGGGCGAGGCAGCGGGAGAGGGGGAGCGGACTGGGGAGGTCTGTGGGCGGAGGGCGCAGGAGCACGGCCGGCGTTCCCACTGGCCACACAGCTTGCGAGCCCGGCCTCCTGGCTGGGCCCGTGTGCCCTGGCCATATGGGGCTACGGGGGCAGGTGTCGTAGTCGTAGACGGTCTGGTAGGCGGTGGCGAAGACGGCGTCCTGGAAGCGACGCACCAGCTCGGTGTACGCCTCGGCGTCGCCGGCTCGCGCTCGCCGCACCAGGTCCGCGACCATGTTCGAGTGCCCCTCTACCTTTACGACGCTTGAGCACGATGGTTTTCTACGTTGGTGCGGAGGGGCCTGCGTGGGTGGGGTCGCGCGGAGCGCGGAGGCGGGGGAGGAAGGTCGGGATGGTTCAGGGCAAAGGGTACGCGCGGCGGTGTCGTGCGGTCGTTGGTGTGCAGCGGATTGTGCGGAAGTGTGCTTGACGAGAATCGCGTATGGTGTTGCCGGAACTCGTCACACAAACCGGTCCGTGCCGGGCCGCGCCGCACTGCCGCGGCCCGCTCTATTCCTCATCGTCTGCACTGGGCCGCGTGGACGGGTCGCAGATCCCCAGTACGTCGTTCCGCTCAGGAACCGGGATCGTGACTGAGCCGATTACCCGCGGCTCGCCGTCAATCCGCCACTCGCTCCGGATCGCGGCGCGGGCATTCTCCTGCCGCGGGCCGGGCTCGATGTTGCCCGCTACCACCCGGTACTGCACCGTGTCGATGCGTACCTCTCCGAGGCGCGGGCCGACGGTTCCCAGCGATTGGTGCCCCCGCTCCGGGTGATGTCGCACGCTGATGATCGACCCGTCCAGCGGCGCGACGGACTCCTGGGCCAGTGTCACCCAGTAGAGCTGGGCGCGAATATCGTACTTCCCCTCGGCCGAGTCGACCGACTCCAGCACAGCCATGTCGACACCGAATACGGACGCGTCGCGCGCGGTGATCACCTCATACCGGACCAGCAGCGGCCCCCGCTCGAGGCTGCCCTCCATCGACTGCACCTGTTGATCGGCGAGGTACTGCCGCACGACCAGCACCGGGCCGATCAGATGCGTGTCCCCCGCCAGCGCACAGCCGATATGGGGTTCGGCCGCGAAGTAGCGCCATTGGGGCGCGGGCGGATAGCCGCCGCGGCAGACGCGCCCCTCCATGAACGGCGGCCACTTCACGGGCTCTCGCGATGACTTATGGCGACGCTCCGACCCGTCGCCCACCGCCACCAGGGTCCATTCGTGCCCGCCCGCGTCGAGGCCGTCGAACTCCAGGAACCGCCAGCGGTCGCGCAGGAAGAGCCGGCGCATCGCACGTTCTGCCTGCATCGGCTCGACGTCGACGTACGGATCGAAGATGACTGTCGCCACCAGCTCCTTGTCTTCAGCCACACGCCTCCAGATGGACACCGGGTTGCGAGGTAGGCAGGTCGCCGAGAAGGCGTCCATGTACTCCGGCGGCATCGCCTCGAGGTCCAGCCAGTCCTCGCGCAGCAGCGCCGCGCGTGCCTCCCCCGGCAGGCCATCGATCAGGTCAAGTACCCGCTGCACGGCCTCGGCCTGCTCTGCGGCCTCGCGCTCCTTCCTGGCGGCATGGCTCCACCGGAGGACGGTAATCCCCTCGCAGAGCACGAGGTCGGCCTGCTGCTCACGCGCGACGGCTTCGAGCAGGCCGCGGACGGTCAACTGCCCCTCCGGCAGCGACATCGGCGGCGCCTCGCTCCAGAGGCGGCTGACGAGACGCAGGCCGCCGGCCTCCGTCGCGAGCCCCAGCGCCTCGTGCCTCGTGATCTCGTTGCCCGGCCGCTCGACAGCCCGCTTGTACGCCGGTCCGGGCTCGTCTCCCAGCGGCTGGACCTTCGGGACGCGGAGACCGTCGCGTTGGTCATCGTGCAGGGGAACCAGCGCCGACCATGTCGGCGTGAACCGCGGCTCCTCCTCGGTCGGTGGAGCGTATGACATCAGGCAGAGCTGGACGTTCCAGCCGAGCCGCAGGCGCGCGCCCTCGAGCGCTTCCCTGGCTGCGGCCTCGTCGCCTTGCGGGGGCGGTGCCGGCAGCGTGGCGAAGTACGGACTCTCCATCAGGCCCCGCCGGTACAGCGCCAGAACGAGCCCCTGCTGCTCCGGCGTCAGATCGCCGAGCGTGACGGCCTTCCCGCTCAAGACCTCGCCCACCGTGAAGGGTATCCCCTCGGCCTGCAGGTCGATTCGCTGATGCGCGTCCACGAAGAGCCTGCGGGCCCGGGCGTTGAGGTCCTTGGGGAGCGGCGGGTAATCCCCGCCCATGCCCGTGTACCGGGCGGGGGTGACGAATCTGAGCGTTTCGCCCTCGTCTCGCAGCGCCAGGTGCGCCGCCGCGGCACTCGACTGCAGGAGCCCGCTCGCGTCGTATCCGCCCGCCGACACGAAGAGCGTCTCATGGCGCTGCCCTGGCCCAACACGGATGCGCGCCTGGTCCGCGATGATGTTGCATAGCTCCCCAAGCGACATCGTCCGCGACTGGCCAATGCGCACGCGGCCAGCCTCATCCTGCCCGAGCAGCTTGGGACCCGCGATGGTCCACGCCCCCACTGCAATCCCTACGAAGATCAAAACGAGGATCGGTCGTACGCGTGTGCTACCCGGTGCCTGCATCTTCCCACCCCCCACCGGAGATCACCCATATCAGGCTGGGCGCTTCTGTCCTTGGCTGGACCGTCCGCCATACGCAACGCCACTTCACCATCCAAGCTGCGGGAACCTGCGCATCTGGCCGCGGAAGCCGAGAGCCGCGGGAGGCGGGGGGCTGGTGGGAGGGCTGCGGATGACAGAGGGCGAGGGGCGCGAGGGCAACGGCAGAGGCGGCGGCAAGGCCAGTGGCTAGTCCGTGGTGCTCGGCAAAGGACACACGGCAGAGCCGAGGCCAGGCAGGGGAGGGAACGCCTCGCGTGGGTTCCCGGGACGTCCCACTTAGTGCCTGCCTCCGCGCCGCGCGCGTCCTCCGCCCATCCTCGTACTCCTCATGGCCGAAAGAGGCCATCACCAGCGGATCTATGAGGAGTATGAGGAGTATGAGGGCGTCTGCGGGTGTGTGCGCGGCCGGACAGGCGGACGGCGAAGGCGGATCCTGGCGGCTGGGGGCCGGGGCCGTTGTGCTCGGGGTGGGGGTGTGGTATAATGATGCGCGTTGTCTGGTATCGGTGAGTGGGGCGTGAGAGAGTAACGGCGCCTCGCTCGCAGGAGGAAACTCCTTCGTTGGAGTTACCATTATACGCCAGCCTCGGCGCACTGGGGCTACTGCTCGTCGTACAGGCCTTCTTCACCGCATCGGAGATCGGCTACCTCGCGGTAAGCAAGACCCATGCCGCGCAGTTGCGCGCGGCCGACGCGCCGGGCTCGGCAGTGCTGTACTCCCTCGCCGAACGTCCCACGCTCGTGCTGTCGACAATCCTGGTGGGTATTACGTCATGTGTATATGTAATCGAGGCGCTGGCCACGCTCGCGGCCGAGCGGGCGCTGCCCCCTGAAGTGGCGCACTACGTGGCGCTGTTCGGGACCGCGGTCATCGTGCTGGTGCTCGCCGAGGTGACGCCGATCCTGTACGCCATCCAGAACCCGGAGCAGG
>JASFTE010000523.1:0-4183 GCA_050114035.1 Armatimonadota bacterium
ACGCTGGCCGCATGATTCTGATTCGCGCGCACCACGCCGGGCGCCGTGACGGACTCGGCCACCGTCCCCCGCCCGGCGGTCACGACGCGAATCCCGGCCCCCTGCCGGGACTCCGGGGTCAGCTCAACGACACCCTCTTCTTCGTGCACGTCCTCGGCGTGTGCCCGCGCGGCATGCTCCTCGTGCTCCTCCTGGGCGCCGGTCTGCGGAATGAGGCTCGGGCCCACCAGGACGCCCACAGCGAACGCCACTGCCACGCACGACACTATGGCGAGCAGTCTACCGCGACTCTTGAGCCACGTTGTCATTGGTAGCTCCCTCCAATTCCGTCAAAGCCGTTCCGGTCGCCCGCTCCAGGCCCGCAGCGGCGGTGTGGTACGCCTGCGAGGCTGCCAGCTCCTCGGCGCGCAAGTCGTTCAGGCTCCGCTGCGCATCGAGCAAATCCAGCAGCGTCAGTGCATTCTGCTCGTAGCCCCCCCGGATCCGTGTCACCAGATCTTGCTGACGCGGCAGGCGATCGGTGGTGATGGTGTCGAGCCGCTGCTGGGCGTCCGTCAGTCGCGTGAGGGCCACCTCGACCTCCGTGCGAATCTGCTGCCGGGCGACGTCCAGCTCGGCCCGAATGGCCTTGGCGCTCCACTGGGCGGAACGCACACCATGGCGAATGGAGCCCAGGTCGATCAGGGGGAAGCTCAGTTCCAGAAAGCCGAACCTCGTCTCGTCCTCGCGGGTCGCTCCGATGGCGAGGCCCGGGATGCGCTCGGCCCGGGCCAGCTTGACGCCCTGCTCGGCGGCTTCCGCCAGTGCCTCGAGTCGCGTGACCGCCGGACGCCGAGCCAGTGCGACGCCTTGGAGCTGGTGCCCCGGCGGAGGCTCCTCCCCGGCCGGCGCCGCGGCATCCGTGGGAATGAGCTGCCGCTCCGGGCGCTCGCCGAGGAGCAGCGCGAGCTCCGCGTTGGCCTCCTGGCGAGTGGTGCGCGCTGACGTAAGCTCCTGCCGTGCTGCCACCACATCGGCGTCGGCCCGGGCGACGTCGATCTGCATGCCGGCGCCTGCTGCAAGGAGCGCCTGGGTCGCATCGCGCACTTGCTCGGTCTGGCGCACCTTCGTCGCCGCGATCTCGATCGACCGATCCGCCAGCGCCAACGACCAGTACGCGGCCTTCGCGGCCGCCGCCAGCTCCAGCACGAATTCGGCGTTCCCCGCCACGAGTGCGGCGTGCTGCGCCCGGGCGGCCTTGGACTCGTACTTGCGCTTCCCGACGAAGCCGAACAGCTTGCTCACCACCCACTCCAGCTCCTCAATGACGGAGGTGAGGGATAGAGAGAACTCGATGGGCGGCGGCTTGCCGAGGGATCTCGCCTGCTCCAGCGCCGCCTCGGCTTCCGCGGCTCGCACGCGAAGTGCGGCGTTCTGCTGGAGTGCCAGCTCCACTGCCCGCGGCAACGTCAGGCGCAACGGAGCCTGCGACGGCTCCTCCGCGCCCAGGGCGGGCAGTGCCGCCCAAGCGACAAAGGCAATGCACAGGAGATGCCGTATCATTTGGCATTCCTCCGATCACGCGGATGTGATAGGTGGGACAGAGATGCTGTCAGATCCCGGCAGAATGACTGCCGGTGGGTGAAACGGTCCGCATGGTGGGTGAGGCTACGAGGCGGGTGGGGCTCGTAGAGGCTGTGAGGAGATCAGTCTGACGACGACGAGGGCGATGCAGGGCTCGGGCACAGCCGTGAAGCGTGCAGGGCTCGGGCACTCAATGTCCGGCGGGGCATCGACCGGCAGCGCGGTGTCGGGGGCGAAGAGCGTCGCGCGCGGCGGCACGACTCCGTCGTCAGCCGCGCACGCTTCCTCGGTGTCTGAGTGGGAGTGGTGGTCGGGCGCCTCCGGCAGAGCCACCTGCAGGAGCGCCAATGGCGCCTCGAACGCACCACAGGCGCAGTGCACGTGCAGGAGGCCAACGACCAGGATGATGAAAGCTGCAGTTCGGCGCATGGCCCTTCGTCCAGGTTTATAGCAGTGCGGCTTCCCCGGCGTCAAGGGCCTGGTCCGCCCCGCCAGGCCCTGGACCGCGGCCGCGATTCGCTGTAGACTGCCGGACGGCGGGCGGGGATCCCGCCGCCAATCTCACCGTGAGGACACAAACCGATGATGACACGACGGCGTTTCCTGCATACCGTGGGCTCGACCGCGGCGGGGCTGGCGGCCGCGGGGCGGCTGCCCGTGAGGGGACAGGCGGGCGAGGAGCGGCGGAACGTCCTGATGATCCCCGTTGACGACCTGCGGCCGCAGTTGGGTTGCTATGGGGCGGGCCAGATCGTCTCGCCCAACATCGACCGGCTGGCCGAGCAGGGCACCGTCTTCCGCCGCGGCTACACCATGGTCTCCACGTGCAGCCCGTCCCGCACGAGTCTCATGACCGGGTGCCGGCCGGATACGACGAGGGTGTACGACCTCGTGACCCACTTCCGCGACACGATCCCGGACGTCCTCACGCTCCCGCAGCACTTCACGGAGAATGGCTACGAGGCGGTCGGGATGGGGAAGGTCTACCACGGCAGCCTCAACGACATGGCCTCGTGGGATCGCTGGATCAACGTCAAATCCGGGCCTGCCTGGCAGGACCCGGAGACGCGGAAGACCATGGCGCGACTGCGGCAGGAGGCGCTCGAGAAGGGCCTCAAGGGCAAGGCCCTGTGGCGGGCCGCCCGCGGCACCGTCACCGAGTGTCTCGACGTGGCCGACAACGCGTACTTCGATGGCGCCATGACCGACAGGGCGGTGCAGGAGCTGGAGGCGTTCTCGGCGTCGGGGAAGCCGTTCTTCATGGCGGTCGGCTACAAGAAGCCGCACCTCCCGTTCATCGCGCCGAAGAGGTACTGGGACCTCTACAAGCGGGACGAGATCGCCACGGCGCCCAATCCGTTCCACCCGGAGAACATGCCGCGGGGCGCGGTTGACGGGTTCCCGGGGGAGATGAACTCGTACTACGATGCGCGGGAGACGGCGAACGCCCAGAAGGCCAAGGGCCTGCAGGACTTCGAGCCCCCGTTCGCGCGCCAGCTCATCCACGCGTACTACGCCTGCGTGAGCTACATCGACGCGCAGGTCGGGCGGCTCCTGAACGCGCTGGACGAGACCGGCCTGGCACAGAATACGGCCGTGTGCCTCTGGGGCGACCACGGCTGGCATCTCGGGGAGAACGGCACGTGGGGCAAGCACACGAACCTGGAGTGGGGCACGCGGTCGCCGCTCATCTTCCGCGTCCCCGGGCAGCGCAACGCGGGCGTCGCCACGGACGCCTTCGCAGAGTTCGTGGACGTCTACCCCACCCTCGCCGAGGCCTGCGGGCTCGACGTCCCGGAGCACTGCGAGGGCACCAGTGTCCTGCCGGTGATGAACGATCCGCGCCGGCGCTGGAAGCGGGCGGCCTTCAGCCAGTTCCGCAAGACGATCAACGGCGTCGCGTGCATGGGCTACACCATGCGGACCGATGAGTACCGCTACACGGAGTGGCGCAAGCGGGCGGACCTGGACGAGGTCGTCGCCACGGAGCTCTACGACCACCGGCGCAACCACGACGAGAATGAGAACATCGTGGGGGATCCGAAGCACGCCGCGGTGGTGCGCGAGCTGGCCCAACAGATGCGCGCGGGCTGGAGGGCGGCGTTGCCCGGGTAGGCGCGGGCGGCGCGAGTGATGTAACGTAAATGTAACAAGTAAACATAACCTATGGCTTGTCTATGCGTTGTGAGAAGCTGCACAAGCTGCACATGCTGCACGATCGGGCTCTACGGGGGTGTGCGGGCAATCTGGTGAATGCTGGTTGTGCAGGTTGTGTAGTTGGCATCGGTCTGGTGCTGCTTCAGGCCTGCGGCCCAAGGGCAATCGGGCTTCCGTCGAATGGCAGGGCCGGGCAGCCTCGTGGCGCAACTGGGGTGACAAAGTCGGAGGTTGGCGACGGGAAAGAAGTTGCGCGATGCGGCAGAAAAGTCCGTGAGGCCGCGATGCCCCGCCGCTACAGGGGGCGATTGGGGAGTGTCCGGTTTTCGTCCTCTCTCATTATATATGGTCAACTAAAGGGGGGGGTGTCATAGAAAAGGCGAAAATAGTGCTTGTGCGGGCTGTGCGGCGGTTTTTTGGCGGGCATTGCGCCGTAAACGGAGGCGATCTGGGGCACTTTGGC
>JASFTE010000524.1:0-4182 GCA_050114035.1 Armatimonadota bacterium
CGTTGACAGGGGCATTGCTCTTGTGTATAGTTCTACCCCGGTCTGCCCCGCAAGATGGAGGAGATCGGCTCTCCAAGATGCAGAACACACTCCGCCTCTTCCCAGTAGTCGTCTGCGCATGCGTTTCTTGTGCCATACCGGCCCTTGCCGCCCCCCCACGCCCGGCCTGGGTCATCCCGGCCGTGCTCAACGTGCGGCAGAGCAGGGGCACGGAGAGCCCCAAGATCGGTGCTCTCACCAGCGGGACGAAGGTGTACGTGACCGCCTTCAACGACCTCTGGTGCCGCATCAGCTATGATGGCGGGAAGCGCGGCTGGGTGGCGGAGGAGTTGCTGCAGTTCTCGGCCGACAAGGGGCGGAAGCTGGCGGCTGAGGCGGCCAAGCGGGCGCCGGCCAACCCGCCGGCCTGGGTGAGCGTGCCCAGCGCGCGAGTCCGTGCCGGGGCCGGCACAAGATATCGGCACATAACGAGCGTCGAGCGGGGCGCGAAGCTGCACATCACAGATCGGTCGGGGAGCTGGCGCAAAGTCAAGCTCGCGTCCGGCACCGTGGGATGGGTCCGCGGCGACCTGCTGGAGACGAACGCGGCCCGCGGGCGACGGCTGGACGCCGCACAATCCGCGCCGAGGGCCGAGTCGCGGCCGATCAAGGCATTCGTGAACGGAAACGACGTCAACGTCCGCCGGGGGCCGGGGACGAGCTCCGGCGCGGTGGATCAGCTCGACCGGGGCACCACGGTGTGGGTGATTGACACCCGGGACGATTGGCGCA
The DNA here is from genome assembly GCA_050114035.1 of Armatimonadota bacterium. Lineage (GTDB taxonomy): Bacteria > Armatimonadota > Zipacnadia > JAUWAU01 > JAUWAU01 > JAUWAU01. The sequence goes on from JASFTE010000524.1 coordinate 772, forward strand.
AGGTCAAATACGAGGACGGCAAGGGCGGATGGATCGCCTACCGTCTGCTCAAGTACGCGGGGACAGCCCCATCAGCGGAGGCGCCGCCTGCCGGCACTGCCGCGCGGGGTGCGGCCTCGGAGCCCGAGACGCCGCCGGACCCGGAGCCACCCCTGGAGAGCATGTACGGTTGGGTGGCGGAGGAGCCGGCGAACCTGCGCTACGGCCCGGGCGACAAGTTCGACGTCAAGAGCAAAGTGCCCGCCGGAACGAAGGTGACGGTGCTCGACGTTGACGGGCACTGGTGCAAGGTGCGGGTGGGGCCGCAGGAGTATGGGTGGATGGCGGCATGGTGCGTGGACTTCCTGGGCGCCGGGAACCAGGTGTTCGCCGCGGAGGGCGACGAATCGGTTCAGGTGCACGTCGGCTGGGCTACCGGCTCAAGCACGACCGTCCGCACGGGCCCGGGCACCGAGCATAACCCCCTGACCAGCGTGCCGCGAGGGACCACGGTCGTCATCCTGGCACAGCGAGACGACTGGTACCAGGTGGCGATGTCGGACAACAAGGTGGGATGGATCAGCTCGAAGCTCGTCAGCACTCGCGAGGAGGCGCTCGCGCGGGGGGATACGCCGTCCAAGCCGACCGGATCAACCAAAGTAGCCCAACGCCCGGCGACGCGCCCGGCCGCGACGCCGACGGTGGCGCCGGACATCGGCACGTTCGGCGGCAGGCTGGCCAAGACGGCGCTGGGGTACCTGCGAAGGGGGATCCGGTACGTCTGGGGCGGCTCCGAACCGTCGCGGGGCTTCGACTGCTCAGGCTTCGTGCGGTACGTTGTCAACACGCTCGGGTACCGACTCCCCCACAATGCCGCCCAGCAGTTCGGGTACGGCACGCCCGTCTCCTCTGCCACGCTCCGCCCCGGCGATCTGGTGTTCTTCCGCAACACCACGGGCCGGTCGGGCATATCCCACGTGGGCATCTACATCGGCGGGGGGCAGTTCATCCACTCCTCGAGCGCGCGCCGCGGCATGGTCGTGAGCACGCTGCGCAGCGGCTACTACGCGCACAAGTACGCCGGCGCGCGTCGCATCCGATAGCCGCGGTGAACCCGGGCCTGGGTCCGACGCCATGCTGGCGGTGCTGGTAGTCATCGGCAAGGTCGTCTTCGTCATCGTTCTCCTCCTCGGCTTTCTCGCCGTGCTGGTGGGGTTGCCGGGCACCATCCTCATCTTCATCGCCTCCGTCGTATACTCGGCCTGCACCGGCTTCGAGGCAATCCCCTGGTGGATGCTCCTCATCCTGCTCGCCCTGACGGTGACCGCGGAGGTGGCCGACAACCTGCTGTCGGGCATCGGGGCGAAACGCTACGGCACGTCCACGAGGGGGACATGGGCGGCCATGGCCGGCGGCCTCCTCGGCGCCATCCTCGGGGGCTCTGCGTCTCCCCTGCTCGGCACAGTCGGGCTCATGGGAGGGCCGGTTGGCGGCGTCACGCTCGCGCTGGTGGGGCCCATCGTGGGCTCATTCGTTGGGGGATTCACGGGAGCGATGATCTACGAGTCACGCGTCGGGCGTGAGTCGGATGATGCGGTCCGCGCGGGCTGGGGCGCCGTCGTGGGCCGCACGCTTGGCATCCTGCTCAAGTGCGCCATCGCCGGCATCATGCTCGCCCTCGTTCTGCTCCGCGTCTTCTAACAGCGCATTCCCCATGGTGACCCGATCGTGGCAGGCACCGGCCTCGTCGTACTGGGAAGGCTGCTCCCCGAAATCACCCCCGAAGTGCCGCAGCCAGGAGTGTGCGTGCAGGTGGACGCCTCGGGCCCCAGATGCGATCCTCAGAGGCGCACAGGGGAGGGTTGACGAAGTGTTACGGCCGGAAGTATACATGCTTTGAGGTGCAGCGGACGGGTGAGGACGCGTGGAGCGTGTTGGTGCAGGGAGCATTCCGTGACGTACTGGGGGAGCACTATCAACGAGGCTGTCAACGCCGCCTTGGGATTTCCCATATCGCCGGTTTGGAATTCCCCACCCTCGCTGGCGGCGGCTCTCACGACACTGTACGTCCCGCTTCAGCTCGTGGCAGCCGGGGCTGGGGCGGCGCTGGTCTGCTCGGCTGGAGTCGTCGTGATGTTGTGGCGATGGTGTGATCAGGCCGTCTGGCGACTGTCGGCGACGGGCGCGCCATCCGCGGGGAGCAAGCTGCGCGCGATCGGCGTTCTGCTGGCGATAATGCTCGCGTTTCCCTGTTGCGCGACGCTGATCGTCGGTGTGATACGGATGCTCTACGTGCTGCCCGGCTAGCGCTTCGGCACCGGCCAGTGCTCTGAGTCGGTGTGCGAGGACTTCATGTCGTCTTCGAGCTTTGCGACGAGCTCCGGCTGCTTGGCGGCCACGTTGTTCTGCTCGCCGATGTCTTCGTCCAGGTTGTAGAGCTCCAGCGGTTTGCCCCAGCCGATGCGGACTGCCTTCCAGGGCCCCTGCCGCACGGCCTGGCAGTAGCCCTTCGACGGAGTCTCCCAGTAGAGGAACTCGCGATCCACCCGCTTCCCATCCAGCAGCGCCGGCACCATGGACACCCCGTCGATCTCCTTCGGTGACTCGGCTCCGGCAAGCTCCGCGGCCGTGGGGAGGAAGTCCCAGAAGGCCCATGGCTGATCGCTGAGTTGACCCGGGGCGATGCGGCCGGGCCAGCGGGCGATCATCGGCACGCGTATGCCGCCCTCATACAGCGACCCCTTCCTGGCGCGCAGCGGTCCGGCGCTGTTGAACGGGGGCCGGGTGAACGTCGCGCCATTGTCCGAGCAGAAGAAGACGAGGGTGCGCTCGTCGATGTTCAGCTCCTTCAGCAGCGCGAGCATGGCGCCCACGTCGGTGTCGAGGCGGGTGACCATGGCGGCGTACTTCTTCGCGTCGTCGGGCCAGTCTCTGTCCGAGTACGGCTTGTCGTCGGGCACCTCGTACTTGCCGTGCGGGTTGGTGTAGGCCATGTAGAGGAAGAACGGCTCCTCGCGGTGCTGCCGGATGAAGTCCAGGCCGAACGTCGTGAAGTCGTCGTGGATCCACTGCCTCTCGTACCCGCCCATGTTGCCCCACACGATCTGCATCTCTTCGCCCTTCCAGATGTACTCCGGGTAGTAGGTGTGGGCGTGGCGCTGATTGAGGAAGCCGTACCACTCGTCGAAGCCCTGCCTGTTGGGCACGCCGGTGGTGTTGGGCTCGCCGAGGCCCCATTTCCCCGTGATGCCGGTGGCGTACCCGGCGGACTTGAGGACCTCTGCCACCGTGACGTCCTCGTCGAGGAGCGGCACGCGCCCCTGCGGCGGCACGCCGCCGACGGAGGAGGAGTTGTTGCGCACCCGCGTGTGACCGGTGTGCTGACCGGTCATGAGGCACGAGCGTGCGGGGGCGCAGACCGCGGCGCCGGCG
>JASFTE010000525.1:0-4181 GCA_050114035.1 Armatimonadota bacterium
CGGAGTGGGAGTTCGCGTCGCCGCGGGCGGAGATCGAGCCGGGGCACGGGCTCGATGATGGTATCACCCGTGATGACGCGCCGTCGCTGAGCGCGTGGGGCGACGGAAACGATGCGTGCTTCGGGCGATGGTATCAGGTCGTCGAGGGCATTCGGCCCGGGGGGATGCATCGGTTCGGCGTGTATCTGCGGACGGAGAACGTCCTCAGGCTCTGGGAGAACGTGGTGGTGCGGCTGCACTGGCGGGATGATGAGGGGAGGGAGGTAGGCAAGACGTACATCCACGAGCACGATGCGGAGGGGGACTGGTACCGGATCGCCGGGACGCGGCGGGCGCCGGAGGGGGCAGTCGTGCTGGAGGTGCAGCTCTTCTTCCGGTGGAGTGCCGAGGGCCGGGTGTGGTGGGCGTCGCCGACATTGACTGAGGCGGCGGCGATTGAGGCTCGTCCGGTGACGCTGGCGACGGTGCGGTTCAAGCCCGCCGGTCCGACGACGCCGGAGGCGAACCTGGCGGCATTCGGGGGGCTGGTTGACGAGGCGGCCGCGAAGAGTGCGGACATCGTCTGCCTGCCGGAGTACGTGACGTCCATCGGTGGAGTGGTGCTGGACGAGGCGGCGGCGCCCATCCCGGGGGCGCATACGGAGGCGCTGGGGGAGATCGCGCGGCGCAACGAGACGTACATCGTGGCTGCCATGGCGGAGCGGGATGGGCGGGCTATCCACAACACGGCGGTGCTGATGGACCGGGCCGGGGAGCTCGTCGGGACGTACCGGAAGACGCACCTCGCTTTCAATGAGGCGCTGGCGGGCGTGCGGCAGGGGGATGGGCCGTATGGGGTCTTTGACACGGACTTCGGGCGGGTCGGGATTGCCATCTGCTACGACAATCTGTTTACGGAGGTCGTGCGGTGCCTGGCGCTTGACGGGGCGGAGATCGTTCTGCTGCCGTTCTGGGACGATGCGCGGGATGGGGACTCCTGCTACCGGGTGACGGCGCGGGCGCGGTGCATTGACAATGGCGTGTACCTGGTCACGGCGGCGTATGACGGGCCGAGTCTGATCATCGATGCGCTTGGGCACGTGGTCGCGGATAGCGGGGATGAGGAGGGTGTGCTCACGGCTGACATCGATCTTGCCGAGGCGCCGGAGAGCTGCCCGTGGCTCGAAAGCAACTGTGGAGGGACGTGGAGGACGAGGTTGGCGGTGGAGCGGAGGGCGGGGGCGTATGCGAGGATGCAGACGTACTAACCAAAGGACTCCGACCCCACCCTATAACTTCGATGGCGGGGGTCGCTCGGCCAGTCTCTTCTCGAGCTCGGCGCGGAGGTCGGTGATGAGGTGCGTGAGGCCGGGGTCGGTGATGAGGCTGCGCTCTTCGTGCGGGTCCTCGGCGATGTTGTAGAGCTCCCAGTCGGGTCCGGTGTCGCGGGGGCGGTAGGAGCGGTAGCCCATGAGCTTCCAGCGGCCGCGGCGGATCATGGACTCGCGCAGGTCGGAGTAGGCCACGTCGTCCCAACCCTCCCAGTCAGCCTCGTCGCGCAACTGCTTCGCGAATGATGTCCCCTGGATGCCCTCGAGGACGGGCAGGCCGCAGAGCTCCAGGATCGTCGGCGCGATGTCCGTGATCTCCATGATGCGCTCGATCCGGTGGCCGCTCTCCATGCGCGGCGCGCGGACGATGAGGGGGATGCGCGCGGAGCCCTCGTACATGATGCCCTTGAAGAGGCGGCCCTTGTCGCCCATCATGTTGCCGTGGTCGGAGGTGAAGATGACGATGGTGTTGTCGCGCTGGCCCGAGTCGTCGAGGGCGTCGAGCAGGCGGCCGGTGTGGTGGTCGATGAGGGTGCAGGAGCCGTAGTAGTGGGCCATGAGGGGGCGGAGGATGCGGGGGTCGGCGATCCAGTGGCGGTGGGCGTTCTTGGTGCGCAGCTTCGGGACCTCTTCGCGGATGATGCGCTCGGTGTCGGGCGGGCATGGCGGGAGGATCATGTCCTCGGGCCGGTACATGGTGGCGTAGGGCTCGGGGATGACGAAGGGGCTGTGGGGGCGGATGAAGCTGCAGAAGTGGAACCATGGGCGCTGGCCATCGGCGTGGTCCTTCACGAACTCGATGGCGCGGTCGGCGCACCAGGCGGTCTGGTAGTCGGCGTCGGGGAGGGGGGAGGTGCCGATGTGGAGGCCGGCCGGGTCGGGCTCGACCTTGGTGCCGGGGACGGCGACTGCCGACGGGTTGCCCTTGAAGTCGGGGTGTTTCTTCCTCAGCCAGTCGCGGTACGAGAGGCCGTTGGGCTCGAAGCCCGGGTCGTTGGCGCTGAACATGCGGTACCAGTCGATCCCCGCCGTGCCGGGGCCGCGGAGGTGGGCCTTGCCCGACATGCCGGTGGCGTAGCCGTGATGCTTGAGCATGAGGGGAAGGGTCACCTCGTCGTCATTGCCCGGCTGACCGTTGGTGAGCACGCCGTGCACCTGCCGGTAGCGGCCGGTGAAGAGGGACATGCGGGCCGGGGAACAGACGGGCGAGACGGTGTAGGAGTTGGGGAAGTAGGCGCCCTCGGCGGCGAGCTGGTCCAGGCGCGGTGTGCGGACGATGGGGTGCCCGGCGACGCCGAGGCAATCGCCGCGCATCTCGTCCACCATGACGATGAGGACGTTGGGAGGCCTGGGGGGAGCCTCGCGGTCCTGAGGCAAAGGCGGCGGGGTGAGGTTACCCCGCCCTATCCATGAAAGGCTGCCGATTGTCAAGGCGCCAGGTCGAGGGCCCTGGGTGCGGCGATTGCGTGGCCCGGCCCGAGCCCGTGAGGAATCTTCGATTCCTCCGCGGTGTGCAAACTCGATATTGATTTGCACGCCGCTGACGGGCGGGCTCAGGCCCTCAAGGCCAGGTGCGTGTCGTCGCAGGTGGGTAGACGTATCCATCCTCACTCAACAGCTGGACGATGACATCCGCCTCGGGCGGCCGCAATTACAGAGCTGCCTGGCTCCGCAGCGTCACGCCGATGGGCGCAGCCTGCAGGCCCGAAGGCCCCGGCGCGCCCCGGCTCTGGCCCATCGGCCAGCGGCGGAGTCGACTGATAGGGCGGTCTGGCTCGCCCGGCTCGGATGCTCATCCCTGCCCGAGGCGTCCCCCGAACAGGAGCCTGGGCCTGCGACGTGTGTGCGACCCGGGCCGTTGCCACGGCGGCGTCGCCGTCCGCGGCGTCGGGGCCCGGGCTGCGAGGCTGTGCTGGCAGCCAGGTGCGTTGCCAGCAGGCTCCCGTGCTACCGGACGACCCGCATCGTGTGTGCCGCATGCCGCCCCGACCCCAGCTCCGTGACGCGGACCATCCACTGCCCCACCGGGTCATTCGCCGCGATGTCGAGATCCAGCGAGAGCAGGCCGTTCTGCGCACCGTAGTACCCACTGTACTCGGCGGCGCGGCTCTCGGCGTCGAGGACTTCCACGTGGACCGGGATGACGGCCTTCACCGCGTCTCCGCGGCGGTCCAGCACTTGAATGGACAGCTCCGCCTGCCTGCCTCGATTGACGCGGCGCGTCCCGTCTACCTCCACACGGTCGATCGGCTGGTCGGTGACCATGAACACGGTGCCCTCGCCCGGTCCGAGTTCGGCATCGAATGAGATGCCGTTTGGCCGGGGCTCGGTGGAGACCGGCGTGTGCTCGACGAGGTCATACACGTTGCCATTCGGGCGACTGATGGAGAGGATAGCGCGACTTGGCAAGCCCTTCTCCATGACTAGGCCGTGATGACCAACGTACTCACCGAACGTCCGCCTGTCGTTGACCGCGAAGAGGTAGTCCGTTCCCCCCAGTTGACGGCAGCGAACCACGACATCCGGGTCCGACGAGTCAGCATGGCGCTGGTAGAAGTCGTCCAGTTCCCCGCGAAGCGTCGCCGCCATTTCCTGCAGGGCCGCCTTGTCCTCATCAGCCTTGCCCGTGCGCTTGTAGCTCGGCAGCAGGATATCGGGCATGATGGCCGGGCAGGCGTGCTCGTCCGCGACGATGATGCCCCCATCGTCCTGGAACCGGGTGATGCGCGCCAGGACACCCTCCGTCAGCACGTCGCAGCCCGGCATGACGAGGACCTGCAAACCTCCGAGCCCGTCCCGCAGGATCGTCTCGTCATACACGATACGCGGCTGCAGTTGCGCCCATTGCAGGGCGAGATGGGCGTCGGCCTC
>JASFTE010000526.1:0-4178 GCA_050114035.1 Armatimonadota bacterium
GTTCACGCCGACGTATACGAAGCCCATGGTGCGCGAGGCGGACGACACGGAGCGAGAGATCAATCGGCAGGACATCAAGAACCGCCAGCCGCTGCCCCGTGAGGCAGAGGCGCTCATCATAGAGGAACTCCGGTCCTGCATCGAACACGCTGACGGCATCGCCATCGCCGATCAGGTGCAGGAGCGCAACTATGGCGTGGTCACGGACCGAGTGCGTGATGAGATCGCGCGGCTGGCGGAGGAGTATCCGGAGAAGGTCTTCTGTGCGGACTCGCGGATGCGCATTGGCGAGTTCCGGGGCATCATGCTCAAACCCAACAGGCACGAGGCGGCGGCGGCGGCCGACCCGGAACACGAGGGCGAAGTGAGCCTGCGGCTGGCGAGGGAATGCGGCCAGGAGCTGCTTCGCCGCACGGGCAAGCCCGTGTTCGTCACCGTCGGCGAGGAGGGCATCATCGCGTGCACGCACGAGGCGGCAGTGCACGTGCCAGGCGTTCGGGTGACGGGCGAGACCGACATAGTGGGCGCGGGCGACGCGACGATGGCTGGGATCGTGCTCTCCCTCTGCGCCGGTGCGACTCCCGAGGAGGCCGCCCTCGTGGCCAACCTCGTCGCCTCCATCACCATCCAGCAGCTCGGCACCACGGGCACGGCATCACCGGAGCAGGTGTTGGCGAAAATGACAGAAATGGCGACAGACTACGAATCTCGGAGCCGTCGCTGACGTTGTGTTCACGCGATAACAAAGCCACAATCGCCTATTGAGGACCATGGACGACATCACGAAATTCGCAGTCTGTCGCCGGATTATTGGTCTGTCCCCGAATTACTCCCGGATTTCGCCACCTCGAGGAACGCCTCGTACGCCCAGTGCTCCCACTCGGCCGGGCAATCGAGGGCATCCACGGAGCCGTAGTTCTTCGCGATGAAGCCGCCGCCGTGTCCGCCGAGCCGGTCCCGCATGTACCGCGCGCGAGCCTGGATCAGCTCCTTGTCGCCCGTGGGGATGATCGTCTGGATGTCCACCGGGCAGAAGAACGTCATGCGCTCGCCGAACTGGTCCGCCAGGCGATCGATGCCGTGCAATTCCGGCTGGTCGAACTGCAGCACGTCCATCCCGGCCTGCGCCAGAGGCTCGATGATGTCATGGACGCAGCCGCACGAGTGCATCCAGACGGTCAGGCCGCGGCCGTGGGCGTGTGAGATGAGGCGCTGGAAGTCGGGCAGGAACAGCTCGCGCCACATGGACGGGTTGATGAGGAGCCGGTCCTGTGTGCCCCAGTCCTCACAGAAGAACACGCCGTCGGCGCCGATGTCGGCGTAGATGTCCACCATACGCAGGACCAGGTCGAGCACCATGCCGTTGAGCCGCCGCACCATCTCCGGCTCCCCGGCGCAGTCGAGCAGGTAGTTGTCCATGCGCCGGAGCTTGCGGGCGACGTTGAACGCGCACCCGGGGATGCTGCCGAGCTTGTACTTGTCCGGATTGGCGGCGAAGCTCGCCTCGGCCCGCCCGTAGCGGCTGCGATCGTCCAGCGTCGGCAGGCGGTAGGCGTCGAGGTCATCCCAGGTGCGGATCGCGCCCTCGTGCACCTCGCCGCTGTGCCGCGGATCGACGCGCCGCCACACGTTCCCCCATTCGTCAGTCCAGTACTCGCCCGTCTCGTCCTGCCAGCGCTTCTGTTCCCAGTTGGGGTCACCAGTGGGGGCCCCCCCGCCGAAGTCATTGAGCCGCGGTTCCTCGTTGTACGCCGAGAACCGGAAGCCGATGCGCGCGGGCTCCTCGAAGGCGAGGACGCGGCGGATGATCTCTTTGCTGGTCATGGCTGCTCCCATTACGCTACCGAAACACCCTCTTGAGCTCGTCCACGAACCGCGGCATGCCGGTGTCCGCGGGCTCCTCCTCCTCGTACTCGATGCTGATGTAGCCGCGGTAGCCGACGCCCTCCATGACCTCCCGCACCATCTCGTAGTCCACCGGATGGGTCTCGCCGTCCGGGTCGCGGTAGGTGACCTTGGCGTGGGTCGTGACGGAAAGAGGGGCGGTCTCGGCGAACTCCGGGTCGGGCCGGCGGTAGTTGCCGAAGTCGAGGTTGATGCCGAACCACTCGTGGTCCACCATCTCCACGAGTCGCTTCATGTGGTCCGCGGTGGCCGTGATTCCGCCGTGGTTCTCGAGCGCGACGACGACGCCCCGCTCCTCCCCGTACTCCGCACACTCCCGCATGCACGCGGCGGCGCGCTGCATCACGGCGTCCTCGTCCTCGCCCTCGGGCACGCGCCCGCCGAAGATGCGAATGCACGGCGCCCCGAGCACCACACCGTGGTCGATCCACTCCTTGGTCATCGCGACATCGGCGCGCACCTTCTCCTCGTCGGCCTGCGCGAAGTCGTTCCCCACGGCCGTGCCGCACACGTCCAGGCCCGCCTCAAAGCAGCAGCGCTTGATGTGGTTCAGGTACTCGCGGTCCGTCCGCGGGAAGAAGTAGGAGGTCAGCTCGATGCCGTCCAGCCCCAGCTCGGCGCACGTGGTCACGCACTGCTGCAGGCTCATCTCGCCCGACTTGAGCGCCTGCCGGTACGAATACGTGCAGGATGCGAGTTTCATGATCGTCCGTCCTTTCCGTGGCCGCAGGAGCCGCACGAAGGCGTCTGTGAGGCTCCAGCCGTTCAGCGGCACCAGTTCCTCACCTCCGGTGGCGTACCTCCGCAGCCGGTGCGCATGCAGGGGCAGCCCGAGGGGCGGCGAAGCAAGACGCGTGTGGGAAAGGAATGACGCCATGAAGACGACTGTCCGCCTGACAGTTCTCGCAACGCTGTGGGTTGCCCATCCTGTCCTGGCCGACGAGGCATCGGCGCTTCGAGCCTCACCGGAGGCCACCAGGTGGTTCCAGAAGGCCCGCTTCGGCATGTTCATCCACTGGGGCGCGTACTCCCTCAAGGGCGTCGAGGCCTCGTGGCCGCTGTATCGGGGGAGTGTCCCGCGCGACGAGTACGAGGCGCTTCCGGCGCGCTTCAACCCCACGAAGTTCGACGCCCGGGCCATCGCGCGCCTCGCCAGGCGGACCGGAATGAAGTACCTGGTGTTCACGAGCAAGCACCACGACGGCTTCGCGATGTACGACACGAAGCTCAGCGACTACTCGATCATGCACACACCGTACGGGCGCGACATCTGCCGCATGATCGTGGACGCCTGCCGCGCCGAGGGCCTTCGGGTGGGGTTCTACTTCTCAATGCCGGACTGGCATCACCCGGACTACGTGACGGCGCCATCGAATCGCAAGCACACCGAGGGGCTCCTGCCGTATGAGCCGGATCCCGCGCGCTGGGAGAACTACGTGCGCTTCCTGCATGGCCAGGTGCGCGAGGTCTGCACGAACTTCGGCCCGCTCGATGTGATGTGGTTCGACCTGGGCGGCTCCCACACGGCCGAGCAGTGGAAGTCCGAGGAGCTGCACCGGATGGTCCGCCGGCTGCAGCCCGGCATCATCATCAACAACCGCGGCGGCGGGGACTTCGGCGACTATGGCACGCCCGAGCAGCGCGTGCCGTCCGGCGGGCAGGCGGGCCTGTGGGAGACGTGCATGACCATCAACCGCACCTGGGCCTACAACCCGCGCGACACGCGCTACAAGTCCGTGGACGACCTGCTCGCCGTGCTCGCCAACACCGCCAGCGGCGGCGGCAATCTGCTGCTCAACATCGGGCCCATGCCCACGGGCGAGGTCCAGCCGGAGTTCGTGGAACGGCTCAATGCCATCGGCGAGTGGATGAAGGCAAACGGCATCTCGATCTACGGCACCCGCGCCGCACCCCGCCGGCTCTGCCCCGACCAGCGCATCACGATGACGGACCGGCGGCTGTTCGTGCACATCATCTCGCCCCCGGAGGACGGGAAGCTCCGCCTGCGCGGTCTCGTCAATCCTGTGGTGGATGCGCACCTGCTGAGGAGCGGGCAGTTGCTCTCCGCCGCGCGCGTCGAGGGGGATGTGGTCATCGATCTCTCGCCAGTCGCCCAGCCCCTCAAGCATGAGGTCGTCGTGGTTCGCTTCCAACACGACCTCGATGCGAGCGTCGCCATCAAGCCCGGGGCCGACGGAGTGATCACGCTCCTGGCGCGCGACGCCATGTGCCACGGCACACGAGTCCGCTACCAGGAGCAGTACGACGACATC
>JASFTE010000527.1:0-4175 GCA_050114035.1 Armatimonadota bacterium
GGAAGAGACGCCAATGGGAGGGGAGAGCCCACCAGGGCGTGACTGCAAGCTCGTGGTCCTCAATGAAGAGGCGGGCGGGCAGGAGTTTGCGCTGAACGCGTCGGCAGTGACGGTGGGCCGTCAGTCGAACGCGGACATCTGCCTGTTCTGGGACCCGCGCGTGTCGCGGCTCCACGCGCGGCTGCGGTGGAGGGACCACGAGTGGGTGCTAGAGGATCTCGGAAGCACCAACGGGACGTACCTGGGCGAGCGGCGCGTGGCGTGCCCGACGGTGGTGAACCATGCCGACACGATGCGCGTGGGGCGGACGCGGCTCGAGTTCCGCGTGCTCGAGGCGCCCGCTGAGGCGCAGCCTGAGGAGACAGAATTGCGGGAGTCGGAGGCTCCGCGCCCGGGGCTCTTCGGGCGAGCCGTCTCTTCCCTGGGGCGGATCGTTGGGGCTCGGCCTGCACAGCCCGAGGAGCCCGTGCCAGACGAGGGGACGGCCGAGGCTGAGTCAGTCCCAGCGTCCGGCGAGGACACCGGGTCGCCGCCGGGCAGCCATGTGGCGTGCACCATCTTCCCGCTGTCGGTGGACATACGCGCCCGGGCGGGAGCCCCCGACGAAGCGCCCACGCCTGACGAGCTGCGCGCGACGCTGTCGGGGGTGGCGTCGAACGATCACGCCATGGTGAAGATCGTGCAGCCGCTGGGCAGCGGAGACGCATGGGTCTCGGTGTCGGCCGCGCCAGGGCATCAGGGGGACCTTCTGATCCTCGCCGGACGCGTGATCAACCGCCTGGTGGACGCCGGGGACTACGAGGATGTGCGCCTGGCTCTGAGGCCCAATGGGGAACCCGAGCCCACTGCACCCGCGGGTTAGGCCGCACGGGTTCGGCCCGACGAGACCGGGCATTGCCCGGTATCATTGACTCCCCGCCTCACCCCACTCACGCTGAGCTCCGTGCATCCAGCCGCTCCTGGGTCCACACTTCGGGCATCTCCCCCCCGCCAGAACGTCTCCCAGCGCCGCTTCGCCTCGGGCCAGTCGGGCTTGTAGAGCATAGTGCTACCCACCCACCTGGAGCAGCCTGGGGATCTCTTCCCACCTGATGATCGCGAGGCCCGAGTAGCCGCAGGGAACGAGCACCCGTTCGCCGTGGATTGTGGCCCTGCCGGGATAGCCGGGCAGGCGTGTCACCTTCAGCAGACGCATCGCCCGGCCGTCGCCTACCTCCACGAAGGCCGCCAGTCCCCTGACGCGATTGCAGATGACGGCGCGCGAGCCGCGCCATTCGACCACGCCGCCCGATGCCGGGGGCAGGCTGAGCGATCCCAGAGGGCGGATGTCGTCGAGGTCGGCGACATCCCAAAGCTGCAGCGCCGATCGCCTGCAGACCAGCGCGCGCGTGCCATTCACCATGCCCCCCGCGGCGCCGTCCCTGTCTGTTTTCGACAGAACGGTCTTGGCCAATTGCCTCGGCCGCGCGACGTCGAACACGGCGATCTCCCAGGGAGAAACGCCCAGGAGGTAACGGTCACCGAGCGCCGAGAGCTGGGAGGGGAAGTGGGGGATCGAGCCCCGGGCCAGAAACGCCGGCGGACCGGCCTCGCGCACATCCAGCAGGTCCACTCCGCCCTCCCCCCGCATGGTGGCGAGGTACTCGCCGAGGGGCTGAACGTGGTCGGCGGCACGCCCCTCGAGCCTGCCGATGATCTCCGCGTGCAGGGGATCGCTCGCCTCGATAACGGCGACGCCGGCGCTGCCCAGAGCCGCATACAGCGTGCTGCCCCTGACCTTGACGTCAAAGGCGACTCCCGGCGTCGCCACGGTGGCGACGCGCCTCACGGCGGGTGACAGAGAGATGACCTCGAGGCCGGCCATGCCCGCGGCGACTATGGCGTAATCGCCCATCACGGCCACGCGCCGTGCCTGTCCCCCGGTCTCGTGTATGGTGTAGCCGGGCCCCGAGGCATCCGGGGGCCGGGCGGGGGGGAAGTCGCGGGCCTCTTCCGTGCGCTGTGGCGCCGGCGCGGCCAGCCCCTGTGCATCGAACAGCCGCAGGCCGCCCGCCATGTCCGCCACGAGGATGCGGTCCTCCAGTAAGGCAACCGTCCCCGAGTAGTCCGCCGTCTCGGCGTGAGCAACTGGCCTGGGGTCCACCGGATCCTGCACGTCGTAGACGAAGACGCCGTTCTCTCCGTCGGCATGGAACGCATGCTGCCCCGAGGCAGTCACCCACCACCAGTCATTGCCGAGCCGGTAGTGCGGCGGCGTGTTGAGCCGCGTGACCGATCTCGGATTGGCCGGGTCGCGGACGTCCACGACGTCAAGCCCATGCCCGCGGTTGGTCCCGCCCTCTCCCGGCGCATGATGGCCCGTCGCGGCGTAGACGAAGCCGTTGTGCAGGCTGATGCCCCATCCGTATCCGCCCAGAGCCGCTTCGCCGCGCAGGAGCGGCCGGCGCGGGTCGGCAATGTCCACCACCGCGAGCTTGCGGTTGTGCCAGAGCCCGACGTACGCCAGGCTTCCGTGGACGCGAATCCCCTGGGCCTCCCCCAGGCGAAGCGCGCTGAGGTGCCGCGGGGCGATGGGATCGGTGATGTCCGCGAATTCGATGCCCGACGAGCGGTTGCAGATGGCCAGGAGGTTGCCCGCGACGTCGAGCCCCGTCGCCAGCTCCACCGTGTCGTAGAGCCCGACGATGCGGGGATTGGCGGGGTCGTCTACGTCGATGATCTGGATTCCGGTGGGCCGGTCAGCAACGTAGGCATAGCGGCCACGGAGCGCCACCTCGGTGGCGTTCCCGGGGGTATCGCACCTGCCCAGCAGCGTGAGGCCCCCCGGATCGGCGGCGTCAACGACGAAGAGCCCGCCATAGCCGGCGACCACATAGGCAAGGTCCCCGCGGACGGCGACGCCTTTGACCCTCACTCCCTCCGGCCGGAACGAAGCCATGAGACGAAGCTCTTGTAGAGCACCGGGTGTCACATCCACGGCATCCGGGACGTCGGCCATCGCGCACATGCAGGCGCACCCCAGGAGCAGGAGAGCGGAGGACAGCCGCAGCCGATAGCGATCCGTCGTCATAGGGCGCGCTCCGCTCGGGATTGGCCCGGCGGCGGGCACTGACGAGGTCAGAACGGCCTATCCCCCAGCCCGCTGAACCGCGGCTTGCGGTACTCCTCGAGGTCGGGAGAGGAGCGGGCCAATCCCTCGCCATCCAGCATGGCCTCGTCGCCGGTCTCGCGGCAGAAGTTGATGATGGCCTGCTTCATGCGCCCCTTGATGCCCTCGGTCTCCGCGTCGTCGCGCCCGGCGAGATTGACCAATTCCTGCGGATCCTCTTCCTGATCGTACAGCTCCTCGGTGGCGTGCGCCTCGGTGTAGATGTACTTCCACCGGCCGTCGGTGACCATGTACGCCTGGTCGGGCGACGGGCGGCATTGCGACACGAGCAGCTCGCGTCCCGCCGCGTTCCCGTCCTCGAGGATCGGCGTGAGATCATCGCCGTGCACTGCCGCCGAGAGCGGGCAGTCACACATCGCGGTCAGCGTGGGCAGAAGGTCCACCAGGCTCACGAGGTGCGGCCGCTCCTCGCCCTCGGGAATCTGCCCCGGTGCGGAGATCATCATGGGGATGCGCACGGAGCCGTTGCAGAAGTTGGACTTGAAGAAGACGCCGAAGTCGCCCAGCATGTCACCGTGGTCCCCGGTGTAGATGACGATGGTGTTCTCGCGCAGCCCGGCCTGCTCCAGAAAGTCCAGCAGCCGGCCGATCTGCTTGTCCTGGAACGTGACGCAGCCGTAGTAGTGGGCCCGGGAGACCTGGATCGCCTCCGCGCTGAGCGTGTCCCAGCCGAAGTTGTGTGGGCGCAGCCGGAGCGTCCAGTCGCGGTCCTCGAGCATGTCGGCCGAGCCGATGGGCCGCGGCACCTCCCGCGGGTCGTAGAACCGGTGGTACGGCTCGGGCGGATCGTAGGGCGAATGCGGCTTCGGGAACGAGGCCCACATGACGAAGGGCTTCTCGCGGTCCGGTCCGCTGGTGTGCTCCTGCAGGTGGTGGATGCTCCGCGACGCCACCCACGCGTCCACATAGTGCTCGGCGGGCAGCGGGGAGGGCACCGGGTGCACGTCGTTGTTGCCGACGCCGTGGGCCCGGATCATGTTCGGGTAGCCGACCGCTTCCAGGTAGT
>JASFTE010000528.1:0-4168 GCA_050114035.1 Armatimonadota bacterium
TCGGCAGGCTGGGATGCGAAGCTCAAGCTCTGGGACGCCGAGACGGGCCAGGAGCTTCTTACTCTCGCGGGCCACGGCGGTGCGGTCTGGGCCTGTGCCTACAGCCCGGACAGCGTCCGGGTGGTCTCGGCAAGCAACGATAAGACGCTCAAGATCTGGGACACTGACACTGGAGAGGAGCTGGCAACACTTCGCGGCCACAGCGAGCAGGTCTCCAGCTGTGCCTTCAGCCCCGACGGTTCCCGAGTCGTCTCGGCGAGTTCCGATAGGACGTGCAAACTGTGGGACGCCGAGACGGGTGGGGAGATTCGCACCCTTGAGGGCCACACCGCCTGGGTCAAAGCCTGTGCCTTCAGCCCCGACGGCGCCCGGGTTGTCTCGGGAAGCGACGATGGGATGCTCAAGCTTTGGGACCCCGAGACCGGGCAGGAGCTGGCAACGCTTCGGGGTCACAACGACCCGGTGGAGGCTTGTGCTTTTAGCCCCGACGGCTCCCGGCTGGTCTCAGGGGGCGGGCCGGCTGAACTGCCCGGCGAACTTAAGATCTGGGACGCCGAGAGCGGGCAGGAGGTGGCAACGCTTCGGGGCCACTTCAACCGGGTGCGGGCCTGCGCCTTCAGCCCGGACGGCTCCCAAGTAGTCTCGGGCAGCATGGACAAAACGCTGAAATTCTGGGACGCCGCCGCGGGACAGAGGTTGGCGACGATTTGGG
Source organism: Armatimonadota bacterium (assembly GCA_050114035.1). Taxonomy (GTDB): domain Bacteria; phylum Armatimonadota; class Zipacnadia; order JAUWAU01; family JAUWAU01; genus JAUWAU01. Next base: position 713 of record JASFTE010000528.1, read on the forward strand.
GCCACGACGGTTGGGTGAACGCCTGTGCGTTCAACCCGGACGGCTCCAGGGTGGCGTCGGCGAGCTACGATAGGACGTGCAAGATCTGGGAAGCCGACACTGGAGAGGAGGTGGCAACGCTTCGGGGCCACAGCGAGGAAGTCGTCAGCTGTGCCTTCAGCCCCGAGGGTTCCAGGGCGGTCTCGGCGAGCTACGATAGGACGTGCAAGATCTGGGACGCCGACACTGCAGAGGAGCTGGCGACGCTTCGGGGCCACAACGACTGGGTGCTGGCCTGCGCCTTCAGCCCCGATGGTTCCCGGGTGGTCTCGGCAAGCCATGATGGGGCGCTCAAGCTCTGGCACCCCGAGACAGGGCAGGAGTTGGCAACGCTTCAGAGTCACAATGCCGCGGTGGAGGCCTGTGCTTTCACCCCCGACGGCTCCCGGCTGGTCTCGGCAAGCGATGATGGGACGCTCAGGCTCTGGGATGCCGAGACGGGCTGGGAGCTACGTACTCTCGCGGGCCACAGCGGTGCGGTCTGGGCCTGTGCCAGTAGCCCTGATGGTGCCTGGGTGGTCTCGGCTAGCCAGGATAGGACGCTCAGGCTCTGGGACGCCGAGACGGGCCAGGAGCTACGTACTCTCGCGGGCCACAGCGGTGCGGTTCGTGCCTGTGCCTGTAGCCCTGATGGTGCGCGAGTAGTCTCGGGAAGCTCGGATCGGACGCTCAAGCTCTGGGACGCCGAGACGGGCCAGGCTATTCGCACCCTTGCGGGCCACACCGACGTGGTCGTGGCCTGTGCCTACGGCCCCGACGGCACCTGTGTCGTCTCGACGAGTCGTGACGGGACGCTGAAGACCTGGGACACTGAGGCCGGAGATTGTATTGCGACGTTTTCGCTGCTGGGTTACGCGAGATCTGCGACTCATCATCCCCACCGGGCAAGCGTCGCGTGCGGTGATGATAGTGGTTCGGTGTACCTCGTCGACCTTGTTGGCATTTCCTTGGGTCCCCTGGTAGTCACCGCCGTGGATCTGGGGAATGGTCCGGCGGTCCGTTGCCCGGTCTGCCTCGAGCGTCATCCCCTTCAGGAGGCCTGGCTCGGTCGCGAGTTGGACTGCCCCGGGCGCGAGTGCAACGCACGGCTGCGGGTCAACCCATTCATCGCCGGCCGGCGCGTGCCCTGACGAGGCCGGTGCAGCGTCGTGCGCGATGATCGCGAGTGAAGGCTCGGAGTGACGAAAGGCGTCGTATCCAGCGAGCCCGACGGCACCTTGCAGGCATCGGCATAGTGCGGCAAGATCAGAGCTGGAATACAGAGGCCGCTTTCGGATACGATGAGGAGCAACGATGAAGACCAACAACCTGGGCATCAACAGCAGGCTCGTTCACGGTGTGTACCATCCCGACGCTACGGGGGCGGTGAACGTGCCGATCTACCAGAGCTCTACCTTCGCGTTCCGCAACTCCGCGCACGGCGCCGCCCTCTTTGCCGGTGAGGAGGACGGATTCATCTACACGCGGATCGGGAACCCGACGATCCGGACGTTCGAGGAGGGCATGGCCGATCTGGAGAACGGAACCGGCGGCGTCGCCACGAGTTCCGGACTCGGTGCGGTCAGCACGCTGTACATGGCCCTGCTCGACGGGGGCGCCCACATGGTGAGTACGGCGTCGGTCTACGGACCCAGCCGCGGGCTGCTCGAGAAGCACTTCTCGCGGTTCGGCATCGAGGCGTCGTTCGTGAACACATCGGACCTGGATAACCTGCGCGAGGCGATCCGGCCCGACACGCGTCTGGTCTACGTGGAGACCCCGTCGAACCCGGCGATGCAGGTGACCGACATCGCCGGCGCCGCGGAGATCGCCCACGATCACGGGAGTCTTTTGGCCGTCGACAACACCTTCGCCAGTCCCTACCTGCAGAAGCCGCTGGACCTCGGTGCGGATGTGGTGCTCCACTCGGTCACCAAGTTCATCAACGGCCACGCCGACATCGTCGGCGGCATCCTGGTGGCGAAGGACGCTGAGATCGTCGGGCGCCTCAGGGACGTGATGGTTCACATGGGCTGCAACATGGATCCGCACCAGGCTTTCCTCGTGCTGCGCGGGCTCAAGACGCTGGGGATTCGGGTGGAGCGGGCGCAGGCGGGCGCCCAGGCGATCGCCCAGTGGCTGGAGGCGCACCCCAAGGTCGAGAGCGTCCGCTACATCGGGCTGCCCTCGCACCCGCAGCACGAGCTGGCCAAGCGCCAGATGCGCGGGTTCGGCAGCATGATCGCCTTCGAGCTGAAGGGCGGACTGGAGGCCGGCCGGAAGCTGATGAACAACGTCAAGCTCGCCATCTTGGCCGTCTCGCTCGGCGGTGTGGAGACGCTGATCGAGCATCCGGCATCGATGACCCACGCCGCGATGTCGAAGGAGGCCCGGGAAGCGGCCGGCTTCGCCGACGGATTGGTGCGCTACTCGGTGGGGATCGAGGATCCCGAAGACCTGATCGCCGATCTCGAGCAGGCGCTGGAGACCGTCTAGCGGACTAGGCTCCGGGCACCGATCAACTGCGGCGTGAACGGCGGTGGTTAGGGATACCCCGGACTCGCTCGGGCACTTCCGGCCTCCCAGACCCAGGTGTATCTTCCTGCCTCTCAGAGCCAGTGAAGGCCACAGCAACGGGGAGAGGGCAGATGCCCGATGAGCAGCGGTTTACTCTAGACCTCCAGCGGATCGCCGGCTACGAGTTCGAGACCCGCTTCGACTGGGAGAAAGTCCCGCCGCTGCTGCTCGACGAACCGGAACCGCTCGGCGGTGAGTTGGGGCCGAACGCCGCCCGGCTCGTGGGCGCCGCGGTGGGCAACTGCCTGAGCGCGAGCCTCGTGTTCTGCCTCGAGAAAGCGAAGCAGCGAGTCAAGGCCATCAACACCAACGTCGTGGGAGCGGTGCGGCGCAACGAGCGGGGCCGATGGCGCGTCGCTCAACTGGACGTGCACATAACGCTGGACATTGAAGCGGACCAGCCGAAGCGGGTCGACCGCTGCCTCACCCTGTTCGAGGACTACTGTGTCGTGACCGCGAGCATAAAGAAGGGTGTGCAGGTCAACGTGCGGGTCACCGATCAGCAGGGCAACGAGATGTTCCGTCAGGACAGCCCGCCGATGGACCCGGCGTGAGCGGCGAGCGTCGTACGGCGCAGGGCCGCGCGATCGGTTGTGGAGGTGCAGCGGAGGCACAATGGCAGAGCTCTATGAGAGCAAGATAACCCAGGCCATCCTGACGGCGTATCACGAGAAGCTCTCGAGCTCTCTGGTCGGGGATGTCCTGGTCGTGGGGGCCGGGCCGTCCGGTCTGGTGGCCGCTATACGGCTCGCCCAACGGGGTCGACGGGTGGCCGTGCTGGAGAAGCATCTGTCACCGGGAGGTGGCGTGTGGGGTGGTGGCATGGCGATGAACGAGGTGGTGATCCAGGACGAAGCGCTG
>JASFTE010000529.1:0-4144 GCA_050114035.1 Armatimonadota bacterium
TCTTCCACGTCAGCAGGGGAGGGGCAGCGGAGGCCTGGGAGGCGGCGGGCCCCGTCGGCTGGTTGATCCTGCAAACGGGGCAGGCAGCCCTGCTCGTATTCTTCTCGCTCCCGCTGATCAAGATGATGCGGGGCGGGAGGCTGGAGACGGCCCTGACCGTCGCTGTCGTGCTCTGCGCGCTGGGTGCCGTGAGTCCGCTGATCATGACTGACCCCTTTCTGCCCGGGACGATCTCCGCCTCGTGGGCGATCGAGACGGGGCTGTCCAACTTCGCCTACGGCGCACTGGTGGGCTACCTGTTCAGCTACTGCGATTCGGGCAGGCAGGAACTGTTCTGAGCCTTCCGGATCGCCCTCTCGGGCCGTTCAGACCGATTCAGTTGACGCGCCGGCGAGGCGTGCTAAAATACGGGGATGGCTTGTGTTGGCAGAAGGCTTCGGAGGCACACAGCGGTCCCCGAAGGTGAGGCGTTCCGGCTGGGGTTCCGGATGCGGATCGGATGAAGCTGGCGATCACGGGTAAGGGCGGTGCCGGGAAGACCACGATCGCCGTCCTTTTGGCCAGGTACCTTGCGGAGCAGGGCCGCCGTGTGACCCTCATCGACGCTGATCCGGACGCAAACGCCGCCATCACCCTCGGGCTCGACAGTGCCGACTGGCCCCAACCCATCTCCGAGCTGAAGGACCTGATCGCCGAACGCACCGGCGCCAGGGGCCGGGGCGGGGAGCTGTTCAGCCTCAACCCGAGGGTCGAGGACATCCCCGACCGTTACGCCGCCGACGCGGACGGCATCAAGTTGCTGCGCATGGGACGACTGGCCCAGGGGGGAACCGGTTGCTTCTGCCCGGAGAACGCGTTCCTGAAGAATCTGCTTGCCCATCTCATCTTCCGCGACGACGAACCGGTGATACTCGACATGGAGGCCGGCGTGGAGCACCTGGGTCGAGGGACGGCCCAGGGCGTGGACCGGATGCTCGTCGTCGTCGAGCCGGGCCGGCGCAGCATTCAGACCGCGTTCACCATCCGGCGGTACGCGGCGGACATCGGCATCAAGAACGTTGCGGCGGTTGTGAACAAGTACCGCAGCGAGGAGGAACTGAACGCCGTCGCGGAGCAACTGGGCGAGATCCCCGTGGTGGGGCGGTTCGCGTTCGATCAGAGTATCGCCTCGGCGGACCTGGACGGCACCTGCCCGTACCGGGGGACCGGGGAGCAGAAGGCCCTCATCAGCGGGCTGTTGGATGCCATCGTGGTTCCAGCCTGAGCAGCCGCAAGCCTGGCCGGGGGCCTACGGCGTGGCCGGTGGATAAAACGAAAGATGGAGGAATGAATGGCCGGCGAGAACAAGAAAAGGAGCGCTGATAGCGCCTCCCAGGAGATGATCGAGCATGCTGCGGCATGTGGCTTCGAGCTCGCCTGGGACCGATACGAGGCAGTGCTGCCACAATGCGACTTCGGCAGGTTGGGCATATGCTGCAGGAACTGCGTGCTCGGGCCGTGTCGGATCGACCCCTTCGGGGAGGGAGCTCAACGCGGTGTCTGCGGTGCCACTGCGGACACGATTGCCGCGCGAAACCTGGCCCGACATACCGCCGCCGGGGCCGCGGCCCACTCCGACCATGGGCGCGACATCACTCACACGTTGCTCCTTGCCGCGCGCGGTGAGGCCGAGGGCTACGAGGTGAAAAACAAGGCCAAGCTTCGCGCCCTCGCCGATGAGTTCGGCATCGAACGGGAGGGCAAGGACCTGAAGGCAATCGCCACGGAGGTGGCGGAGCTGGCGCTGGCCGACTTCGGCCGGCAGGAGGGGCACCTGCGGCTCGTGCACCGCGCCCCCGAGCCCCTGCAGGAGAAGTGGCGGCGGGCCGGCGTCACGCCCACCGGCATCGACGCCGACATCGTCCGTATCATGCACGCAACGCACATCGGGGTGGACAACGAGCCCCACCACATAGTCCGGCAACTGATCCGCACGGCGCTCTCCGACGGCTGGGGCGGCAGCATGTACGCCACCGACTTCAGCGACGTGCTGTTCGGCGGCCCGGATCCGATCAAGAGCCGCAGCAACCTGGGAGTGCTGCGGCCGGAGGCCGTCAACGTGGTGGTGCACGGGCACGAGCCGACCCTCTCGGAGATGATCGTGGCCGCCGCCCAGATGGGGGACATCCGCGGGGCCGCCGAGGAGGCCGGTGCCGACGGCATACAGCTCTCCGGCATCTGCTGCACCGCCAACGAGATACTGATGCGGCACGGCATCCCGATCGCGGGCAACTTCCTGCAGCAGGAGCTGGCCCTGGCCACCGGTGCGGTCGATGCCATGATCGTGGACGTGCAGTGCATCTTCCCGGCCATCGCCGACTACGCCGACCGGTTCCCGACGCGGCTGATCTCCACCTCGAAGAAGGCCGCCTTCGAAGGGGTCGAGCACATCGAATTCGACGAGGAGCACGCGCTCGAGAGCGCCAGGAAGATACTGAGCCGGGCAATCGAGGCTTTCAGGGAGCGTGATGTCTCGACGGCGAGAATCCCCGAGGACTCCGAGCAGCTCATCGCCGGCTACACCGTGGAGAGCATCTTCAGCACCCTCGGCGGAAGCTACCGCCCCCTGTTCCGCCCGCTGAACCGTGGCATCATGGATGGACGCATACGGGGCGTGGCCGGAGTGGTCGGGTGCAACAACGTGAAGATCACGCACGACTGGGGCCACGTCGAGATGGTGAAGGAGCTGATCCGCAACGACGTCCTGGTCGTGCAGACCGGCTGCAGCGCCATCGCGTGCGCCAAGGCCGGCCTGATGCGGCCCGAGGCGGCCGAGCGGTACGCGGGGAAGGGCCTGCAGGAGATCTGCGAGGCGGTCGGCATAGCGCCCGTCCTGCACGTGGGTTCCTGTGTGGACAACAGCCGCATCCTGCTGGCGTGCGTCGAGATGGTCAAGGAGGGCGGATTGGGCGAGGACATCTCCGAGCTGCCCGTGGCGGGCGCCGCGCCGGAGTGGATGAGTGAGAAGGCGATCTCGATCGCCACCTACGTGGCGGCCAGTGGCATATTCACGGTCCTCGCCGAGCCGTTCCCCATCATGGGCAGCAAAGCGGTGCGCGAGTACCTGACCGAAGGTATGGAGGAGGACTTCGGCGGGAAACTGGCCTTCGAGCGAGACCCCGTCGAAGCGGCCCATCTCATGATCGACCACATCAACGCGAAGCGCGAGACACTGGGCCTGGCGGAGATGATGTACGAAACGCCGGAGCCCGCCCGTGCTGCGGCCGTCCCCGTGAAGTGAAGCCAGCCCCCGTTCAACCACAGAGAAGACAATGGCTCAGAAGACCGTGACCGGCGCAGTGGTGGTGGACCTGGAGCGGTGTCTCGCCTGCCGCAGCTGCGAGACCGCCTGCGCGAAGGCCCACGCCGGCTTCGAGGACATCGTCGAGGCGCTCCTGGCGGACGCGCGCATGGTCCCGCGTGTCCACGTCATCGCCGCCGAGGGCAGTGCCGTGCCGATACAGTGCCAGCACTGCGAGGACGCCCCCTGCGTGGAGGTCTGTCCCTCCGGGGCGCTCTACCGGGAGGAGGAGGGTGCTCCGGTGCTGACGGCTCCCGGCAAGTGCATCGGCTGCAAGTCGTGCGTGGTCGTCTGCCCCTTCGGTTCCCTCCAATGGGACGGGGTCGGCAGGACGGTGGTGAAGTGCGACCTCTGCGCCGAGGTCATCGAAGAGGGCGAGGAGCCCCGCTGCGTGGTGGCCTGCCCGACCGGGGCACGACGAGTGATGCCGTTGGAGGAAATCGCGGAGGCAAGGCGGGAAGAGGTGGCCCGGCGCACCATCCGGACGATGCAGGCCCGCCGGGAGTCGGCGGACTCGTAGACCCTTTCGCGGAGACCAAGATGCCCGCAGTGGAGGCCCAATCTGCGGTTGAGAGGGCCGAGGAACTCCTGGAGCAGTACGGCGCCCGGCAGGAGAGCCTGATCCACATCCTGCAAGACGTCCAGGAGTCGTTCGACTACCTGCCGCGAGCGGCGCTGGAGCAGGTCGCCGAGGGCCTGCGCCTGCCGATGGCCGAGGTGCTGCGCGTGGCCACCTTCTACGCGGCGTTCAGCCTGGAGCCGCTGGGCGAGCACCTTGTCACCGTGTGCATGGGCACGGCCTGC
>JASFTE010000530.1:0-4127 GCA_050114035.1 Armatimonadota bacterium
ATGATTGCCTTCGTTGGGCAACGGCAGCCCACGAGCATGAGAGCGGACAACAGGATGGCGGAAGTGGCGGGCTTGGGCATCGGGAACGCTCCTTGACGTATGTTGGCGTACGTGTGCCGTGTGCGGGGGTGGTGACTTCGGATACCAGGGACAGTCGTCTATTGCTCCAGAACACGTCCCGGCGGTTCTTGCCCCTCTGGGTCACGCGGTGCGGGATTCCCGGCACGACGATCCGCCCCCGGCGTGGCATGGAGGGAGTGTATCACGGGTCAGGCTCAGGGGCAAGGAATAGGGGAGTGCGGGGTGCGTGTACGAATTGTCGGTAGGGCAGGAGGTCAGACGGACGGCGAAATGGCCGTGGGCGTGCCATCCGGCTAGACTTGCCGGCCCTCGTAAGTAGACTTGCCGAGCCTCCGGGGCAGACTTGTCGCCCCGCCCATCAAGTCTATCCCACCCCCGCAACAAGCCTCCCTAACACGTGCCGCCCACGCGCGAAAGACACCTCTCTCGACCCCGAAATCGCCTTCCTCCTCCTCCCCGACCCCACTTGCCGGCAAGTGGGGGGTACCCCCGTTTCGATCTCATCATAACGATACCATTCATATCTGCTTGCCCTGGCACTGCATGTCATCCGTCACGACGCCAATCGCCCGGGCACGGATCAAGTGAGGAGTCGCCGCAATTGCAGGGCCGCGGAAGAGGAGGGCTGGCCCGCTCCGAGGAACGGGGCGGCACCATGCGCACACGACTGCTGGGCCGGACCGGGCTGCAGGTATCCGAGATCGCCTTCGGCGGGATACCCATCATGACGCGGACGCAGGAGGAGGCCATCCCTGTGCTCCGGCGGGCGCTGGAGCTGGGAGTCAACTACTTCGATACCGCGCGGGGATACGGCGACAGCGAGATCAAGATGGGTCAGGCGCTGGCGGGCCAGCAGTGCTTCGTGGCGAGCAAGAGCCCGGCCCGCCACGCGGCGGGCATCCGCGAGGACATCGAGACGTCTCTCCACAGCCTGCAGCGGGAGTGCATCGACGTGTACCAGATGCACCACCTCTCGGGCAGAGAGGAGCTGGAACAGGTGCTGGCGCCCGGCGGGGCGCTCGAGGCTCTGCAGCAGGCGCAGGAAGCAGGCAAGATCCGGTTCGTCGGCGTCTCGGGCCATAACCGTTCCACACTGGTCAAGACGGTGCAGCAGGCGGGCGAGGTGATCGATGTCGTCCAGACGCTCTTCAACCCGCTGGAGACGGACGCGCTGGACGAGCTGATTCCGCTGTGTGCCAACAGGCGCATCGGCATCGTGGCGATGAAGGCCGTCGGGGGCGGCATCTTCGACTGTCCGGCCGCCTCAATGAGGTGGATCCTGTCTCACCCGGCGATCTCGTGCACGGACCCCGGCATGGCAACGCTGGAGGAGGTAGAGCAGAATGCCAGAGTGGGAACCGACGACGCATCGCTGACGCAGGTCGACGAGCGCGAGATCGAGTCCCTGCGCGAGCGCCTGGGTAGGCAGTACTGTCGGCGCTGCGGCGCGTGCCTCCCCTGCCCGAAGGGTATCGACATCATCACCGTACTTGTCGGCGACTCGATGATCCTGCGCATGGGCAGGGAGCTCTACGCCAACAGGAACTTCGAGGCGAAGATAGAGCGCGTGGGCGACTGCCACGACTGCGACGAGTGCGCAGGGAAGTGCCCGGCGGGGCTGAGCATTCCGGAGCTGCTTCCGCTGCAGGCAGAGCGGATCAGGGAACTGGTCCGGGCCCAGTAGCCCTTTGGGAGATGCAGTACGAGAGCGGCGCTCGCCTCGAGGCGAGCGCCGCTTGCTTTGCGAGCATCTCGAAGCAGCTCAGGAGCCGGCTCGAAGGCGCTCCCACCGCAACCTCTCCTCAACGTAGAAGTCCTGGACCCACTCTTCCTGCTCCTGGCTCAGCAGCGTCTTGCCCATCTGCTCGTAGAGCTGCGCCAACTCCCGATGCATCTCCACGTTCTCGCGGAATTTTGTATCGCCCGCGTCGCTGGCAGCCTGGAAATGGCGGAGCGCGAACGCCTTCTTCCCGGCATCCTTGTAGAGTCTGCCCAACGCCATATGTACGTCGTGGGCGGCGCCGGCCGTCTGGGCCGCAGCTTCGTAGTGCTGCACCGCCTCATCTGTCTTGCCCAGCATCTCGGCGACGCGGGCGAACTCGAAGTTCTGTACCGCATCACCCGGGCCGTCCGCGTGGCCGATGTTGCTCTGCTCGAGAGCTTCGGTGAGCAGCCTGTATGCGGTCTGCCTCTCCCCCTTCTCGAGGGCGACGTACGCCTGCAGCTCCGGGTCTTCCACCTCGAGCGTCGCGTTCTCCCAGAGCTTGCCGTAGTAGTACCGGTCCCACCTGGCCCGCCGCGCCCACCCCTCGACCATGGTCTTGTAGCGTTCCTTGTTCTCATCGAAATCGTCGGGCGCGTTCTCCTTGCTCTCTGACGGCCGCACTATCACGTAGCCCCAGTCGGTCCGTATCGGCTCTGAGATCTCGCCGAGCTTGCTGTCGAAGATCGGCTCCTCCAGGGCCCGGGCCGCGCGGTACACAGCGAGGCTGACCCGCTGTGAGCGGGCGTAGGGCTGCTGGGCCAGATGCGTGCCGACGAGCTCCTGGTCGAAGCGCTCGCGCTGGTGGTACCCAACGTACCCGTCATCGGCGGCCGAGCCCGGATCGGCGGACTCCTCCACCGCCACCTGGCCGAAGTCGGCTCCGTCGCGGAGTCGCTTGAGGATAGTCCCGGCTCGGCGCTTTGCCTCTTTGTCCTCCGCAGCAGTCAGCGCCGTGGGCGGCTCATCGCCCGTGGGGGAGGCGGACAGAGGCGAGCCCGGCGGCCGCACCACGATCCACTGGACCCTGCGCTCGCGGTACTTCGCCTTGACGTCGTCATCGGAGAGTTTGATGTCCCCGTAGATGCTCTGCTGGAGCTTCTGGAACCCAACGCTCTGCTCGTAGTCACGAGTCCCGGCCAGCTCACGTGCCTTGCGCGCCCGGAACTCCTCTATGGTGATGCCCGCGCCCTTCAGGTAGTCGGCGAGCCGGCGCTTCGAGTACTGCCCGGGACTGGTACCCGAGGGGAACTGCTGGCGGATCGCAGACTCCACATCGCGCGCAACGGCCGCGTTGATGTCCTGTTCGGTGACCTCGATGTCCTCGGCAGACATGGCCCCGGCGATGAGGATGTTGTGCACCATCTGGTCCAGGAGGGTGAGCTTCAGATCCCGCATGTCCCCAAGGACACGGATGGTGCGCCCTCGGCGACTCTCGAGGTAGGCGGAGTAGAAGGAGGTGCGCGTGATCTTGTGGTCATCGAGGCGTGCCATGACGGCCGGCCCTTCGGGGACCGAACCCGGACCGCTTTGCCACGGGCCGCGGCGACCTCCGCCCCCGCCCGGGCCGAAGCTGACGAAGATGCCGGCGGCAAAGATGATGAGGAAGGCGCCGAAGAGATACTTGAGTCCCCGGCCCATCTTCTTCCGAATGGCGATAATGCCCATGGATCGGTTACCTCTCCGACTCCGCCCCCACCGAAGCGGCTGGGCGCGAAGAGGGTGTGCCGGGCTCTCCAGCCGGCGTCAGCCACTCATCGCGCATGGGGCAGTAGTCTCCGCACATGGAGCACGTGTCCGGTGATGCCGATGCGCGGTCCCGCCGCAGCGCGGCGAAGCGCTCGGGGTCGATGCACACCTCGGCCTGCCTGTCCCAGTCCAGGGCGCGGCGGGCGTGGGACATCTCGTTATCCCAGTCCATCGCCCCCGGGATGCCTTTGGCAATATCCGCGGCATGGGCGGCTATGCGGGACGCGATGACGCCCTCGGCAACATCCTTCGGCGTCGGCAGCCCAATGTGCTCCGTGGGCGTGACGTAGCAGATGAAGTCGGCCCCCGCCGCCGCACAGATGGCCCCGCCGATGGCGCCCACGATGTGATCGTACCCGGGCGCCACGTCCGTGACGAGCGGCCCGAGCACGTAGAAGGGGGCGCCACCGCAGAGACGCTTCTGCAGCGTGACGTTGGCGGCTATCTGATCCATCGGCACGTGCCCCGGGCCCTCGATGATGACCTGCACACCCGCAGCGCGCGCCGCATCCACCAGCTCCCCGAGCACGATCGT
>JASFTE010000531.1:0-4125 GCA_050114035.1 Armatimonadota bacterium
GACCGGCACCGAGATCGGCCTCGTCACCGTGATGTACAACGCCCAGGAGGGCTTCCGCGGCGGCTTCGCGGCCTACCACATCGGCCTCCTCTGGTTCGCTGGACTCATCTTCGTCGGCCTCACGGGCTTCATCATCCGCCCGCTCCGCGCCCTCCGGGTGATGACCATCCCGGAGTACTACGGGCTCCGCTTCGGGACCACGGCCCGCTGGCTCGGCGGGATCATCCTCGCCCTCGCCGGCATCCTCAACATGGGCCTCTTCCTCCAGGCCGGCGGCCGCTTCATGACGGCCGTTACGGGCCTGGGCACGGGCTGGGAGCTCAAGCTCATGATGACCGCCATGCTCGGCCTCGTCCTCCTCTACACGACCCTGGGCGGCATGATCTCCGTGGTCCTCACCGACTACCTGCAGTTCGTCGTCCTCGGCACCGGCATAGTCGCCGCCACGGCCATCTCCATCTCCTTCATCGGCTGGGACAACATGGTCGGCGCCGTCTCCACCTCCTACGGCGCCGGCGGCTTCAACCCCATTGCGAGCCCCAAGTACGGCCCGCAGTACATTGCCTGGATGGCCTTCATGGGCCTCGCCGCCGGGACCCTCTGGCAGACGGCCACCTCCCGCGCCCTCGCGGCCCGCAGCCCGGAGACCGCCAAGAAGGTCTACCTCTGGTCCTCCATCAGCTTCCTCGCCCGCGTCGTGCTGCCCATGACCTGGGGCATCGCCGCCCTCGCCTACATCAAGAGCACCCCGCACTTGAGCGACGCCTTCTTCGGCCCCGGCGCTCCCCCGGAAGCCGGCCAGTACGCCATGCCCGTCTTCCTGGCCCAGATGCTCCGCCCCGGCATCATCGGCATCCTCGCCGCCGGCATGCTCGCCGCCTTCATGTCCACCCACGACAGCTACCTGCTCGCCTGGAGCAGCGTCATTACACAGGACGTCATCGCCCCGCTCTCCGGCCGCGAGCTGTCGGACCGCCAGCGGATCCGCATCGCCCGCATCATCATCCTCGTTACCGGTGCGTTTCTGCTGATGTGGGGACTGTGGTACGAGGCCCCGACGAGCCTGTGGAACTACATGGCCGTCACGGGGACCATCTACCTCTCCGGGGCCTTCGTGTGCGTGGCCCTCGGGCTCTACTGGCGCAGCGCCAGCCGCGCCGGGGCCATCGGCGCACTGCTCTGCGGCCTGCTGGCCTGCCTCGGGCTCAAGAACTGGACGAGCATCGAGTCGCTCTGGTGGCTCACCGACAAGATCATCGGCATCACCACCGTCAGCCTCAGCGTGACAGCCATGGTGGTCGGCTCCCTGGTGTGGCCTGATCGGTCCCCGCCCAAGGGCCTCGCCGCCGACATCACCGAGGAGACAGATGCCTGATGGGAGCTTGGCTGACCGTCTGGAAGATCGTCCTCGTCCTCGCTGGCAGCCTCTTCGCCGGTATGGTCCTCGTCTGCGGCGTCCGCGGCGCCTTCGACCTCCGCGACCTCTTCCGCATGCTGCGCAGGTAGGCGATCCTCCCCCACTCTACCCCGGCCGCAGCGTACACACCGCGCACTTCTCCGGCGCCAGATACTCCTGCGCCGCCTTCTGCACATCCCCCGCCGTGATCGCCGCCAGCCCATCGCACACTGCCTGCTTCCCCGCCCCATACCGATACTCGTGCATCGCATACTGCAGCCCCAGATTCCCCTCGATCATCGCCTCGCTCATGTTTGGCGGCGCCTGGGCCATCAGCATCGCCGGGTCCGGGATGCTCGTCATGGATTGCGAAAGCTGCCCGCCGATCTGAGATGCCTGCGACGTGCTCTGCTCGTCAGAGCGCAGCGCCTCCACGTGCTGCTCCAGCTTCCCGCGGACGGCGTCGAACGAAACCCCGGGCTGCAGCGAGGCGGACACGTAGAAGGAAGTGCCCTCGGGCGTCCTCAGGTCCGCGCCCGCGAGCGCCATCCCCGTCAGCGCCTTCAGTTCCTGGTCCTGGAAGAGCCGCATCATCAGCAACTGGCTCGCGACCAGCAGCGACGGATAGTCGGCGGCGCTGACATCCGGTATCGGCCATGTGAGCACGAGATGCCGCGCAGCCAGGTCCCACGTCATGTCGCGGCTGCCCCCGGGCGCCTCGACCCGTCCCGCGAGCTTCGCCTCGGACGTGAGCTTGCCGAGCTGTTCCGTGACCACCGGCTCCACCGTCTCCGCATCGAGACCCCCGACGATACACACCACCGTCTCGTCCAGGACGGCGAACCCACCATCACGGTACTCCTGAATCTCGCCCAGCGTCGCCCGCTCGATGTCGCCCTTCACCGCCGCGTGCGTCCGCCCGAACCGATACCCCTGCGCCCACGCGGCCATGGCGAACTTGTGCGTCGCCAGCCTGCTCGCCACCGTGTCGCACTCACTGTTGACGAGGGGCTTCTCCGTCGCCAGGCTCTTCTCCGTGAACGCGATCCCCTCAAGCCAGCGGGCGTGATGCGACAGCCCCTCCTCCCAGTTCGCCGTGGTGCCATAGAAGTCCAGCCGCATGTGGTCCGGCAGCGTCTCGGCGTTGGCCTCCTGCGACCCGGCCGGCGCCGTCGAGCGGATCACCAGGTGCTCGACCAGATGCGACCACTGCGTCTGCCCAGGCCCATCGGCCGCAAGCCCCATCGGCACATAGGTGAAGATGGAGGCATTCGCGCTCTCAGGTATGTGTATCACGACGACGCGAATGCCATTCTCGAGCGTGAACGTCTCTGCTCTCGGCTGGTCCGCCGGCGCCTTCCTGCACCCGACCCCCAGCATCGTGACCAGAGCCAGCCCTGGACCCAGCCTACTCGCTTTCATTCCTGATCGCCCTCCCCCCCGCCAGTCAACTACAACTCAATTATACCAGAAGCCGACGCGTCAGTCCGGCAGCTTGGCAGGTTCGCCCACCCGCACAGACGAAACCAGGACCGAGGACACATGAAACTCGCATACGGCACCTACGGCATGCCGGGCATCGAGCCCGAGGACGCCCTCCCCCGCCTCGCCCACATCGGCTACCGCGGCGTCGAGCTCGCCGTCGGAGAGCGCTTCTCCATCGTCCCCGAGCAGATTCCCCCTGCCCGCCGCACTGCCCTGCGCGAGCTGTACGAGAGCCTCGACCTGGCCGTCCCGGCTCTGCTGATGCTCCTGCCCGTCATGCACGACGACCCCGACGTGCACCGCCAGAACCTGGACGCCTTCCGCCACGCCGCCGACCTCGCCGCGGAGATCACCGTCGGTCGGCCTCCCGTGGTCACGACGACTCTCGGCGGCGGAGGCCCGTGGGAGCAGTTCCGGGAGGAGATGCTTCGCCGGCTGCGCGAGTACGCCGAGATCGCCGAGCAGGCCGGCTGCACCATCGCCATAGAGCCCCACGCCGGCGGCGCCTTCGACCGGCCCGACCGGGCGCTCTGGGTGATGGAGACGCTGCAGCACCCATCCGTAAGGCTCAACTTCGACATCAGCCACTTCGCCGTCGCCGGCTACACCATCGAGCAGAGCGTGCCCATCCTCGTGCCCTACGCCGCGCACACCCACGTCAAGGACGGCTGCATGGTGGGCGGCAAGGTGCAGTTCCTGCTCCCCGGCGAGGGCGACTTCGACTACGCGGCCTACTTCCGCGCCATGCACGCGGCCGGCTGGAGGGACCTCATCACCGTCGAGGTCAGCGGCATGGTCTCCTCCCGCGAGAACTACGACCCCTACGCCGCCGCCAGATTCTGCTTCGACGTCCTCACTGCGGCCTCCCGCCGTTGACTCATGCCTGCAAGTCGAAGTTGACGCGTACGTTTTTGAACCTGGCCTCGTCGAGGGCGAGGCCGAATCCGGGCGCGTCGGGGGCTGAGCAGGAGCCGTTCTCGATCTCGTACCCCTCCGCGATGAGCATGGCGCTCGAGAGCGGGTCGTGCTCGGCCCGGTAGAAGTTCGGCACCGCAAGGCCCACGTGCACCTGCAGGTAGAGCGCCACCAATGAACTCCAGTTGTGCGGCGCGACCAGGATCCCCTGGGGCCGGGCCATCGCGGCCTCGGCCATGATGCCCTCGACCCCGAACCCGTTCATGTCCCCCTGCAGCACATCGAGGGCCTTCGCATCCACAAATGGCCGGTATGCCTCCAGGTCGCTC
>JASFTE010000532.1:0-4121 GCA_050114035.1 Armatimonadota bacterium
GTTGCACTGGACACCTTCGGCATCACGGGCTGCCCTCCTTCCGTTCGACCCGAAGGCCTTCTGTGCGCTCTCGTGTGAAGGACGGCTCCAGTTGCTCGCCGAAGGGGGCAATGATCGGGCTTGACGCACGCGGAGGCAGCGCAATGGTAACGGGTGAGAAACACCGCCACGTCCGGCGGGCCGCCATGGGCCCGTTGGCGCGCCTTCCTGTTCTTCTGTCCGGCCTCTGTCTCTGCTGCACTGCCGGTCACGCACTCACCCTCATCGACGACGGCCGCGCGTCAGCGACGGCATACGTCGCGGCGAGCGCGCCCGAGCAGGTGCAGCACGCGGCACAAGAGCTGACGAACATCCTGGGCCGGATGAGCGACGCGCACATTCCGGTGGCACATGTCGCGAGCGCGCGTGAGATCGACCGCACGAGGCCTGGCATCGTGCTGGGGGAGCTTGCCGAGGAGCTGGGCCTCACGGTGGCACGCTCGTCTCGCAGCCAGGACGGATTCCGATACAGGGTCGCCGGCAAGCAGCTTCTGGTGGCCGGCGAATCGCCTCGGGGCATCGGCTACGCCGTCTTCGATTTCCTCGAGACCCTCGGCTGTGGCTGGTACACGCCCGGTGAGCTCGGCGAGGTGGTGCCCCGGCGGCGGACGATCATCGTTCCGGACGCCCTGGATCGCGCCGAGACAAGCGACTCGATAAGCCGGCGCTTCTGGTACGGCGGAAAGGGGCAGGCCGAGCAGGACTGGCTCGTCCGGAACAAGGCCGAGCATAGTACCGGCAGCTGGTCGCATGCCTGGCGTGGGCTGGTTCCGCCCGACGTGTACTTCGAGGAGCACCCCGAGTACTTCAGCCTCAACCGCGGCGAGCGGACGCCCAAGCAGCTCTGCACCACCAACCGGGACACGATCCGTATCGCGGCCGAGACGCTCATGCAGCGAATGGCGGAGCGCGAGCTCAGCATCCATCCCGCGGGGCCCAATGACGGCGGCAACCTGTGCGAGTGCCGGAAGTGTGCGCGGCTCGACACGCGCGGGTACACTGAGTTCTCCAGCGGGAAGCCGGCGTGCAGCGACCGCGTGTTCAAGTTCGGGCACGACGTCGCTGAGCTCACGTCGCAGGAGTTTCCGGACAAGGACCTGGGCGTGCTCGTGTACAGCGAGTACTCCCGGGTGCCCGTCCGCCTCAAGCAGCTCCACCCGAACGTCTTCCCAATGTTCGCTCCCATCCGCCGCTGCCGGCTGCACGGGCCGGGCAACCCGCTGTGCCATTGGGCCGAGCTCTGGGCGGAGGAGATACGGGGCTGGGATGGGCTCACGAAGAAGATGGGCTTCTACATCTACAACTACAACCTGGCCGACACGCTCGTGCCCCTCGGCAAGATCGACTTCTACCGGCGGCTGGTGGACGTCGTGCACAAGCTCGACATCGAGGAGCTGGCCTGGACCTTCGAGACCATGGACTCCTGGGCCATGCACGCGCCGCACATGTATCTGAGCGCGCGACTCTCCTGGGACAGCCACCTGGACATCGACGCGGAGATGGAGCGCTTCTTCGCTGGGTTCTACGCTGAGGCGGCCGCACCCATGAGACGGTACTGGCTGCGCATCGACGACGCCTATGCGACGGCCCCCACCCACACGGGCTCCCAGTACGGCCTGCATCACATCTGGACCGACGAGCTCCTGCGGGAATCCAGGAGCGACATCGACCAGGCGAAGCGGCTTGCCGCGAGCGATCGCGTGCGGGAGGCCGTCGCCATGGCCGACGCCGGGCTGCAATGCGCGGAGCTCTTCATGCGTATCCGTACGGCCATCGTGGGCTTCGACTTCCTCGCGGCCGAGAGTGCGCAGGAAGACCTGAAGTCGCACATCGCCATGATGGCGGCCAAGCCCGAGCCCCACTGGGCACACGAGCGGTACGCCTGGGGGTACTACGAACGGTTCACCGGAAGGACGGTCACCGGTGGGGCAAACGTGCTCCGAGACGGCGGCCGGATCCTGGTCAAGTTCCCGGACGTGTGGAAGTTCCGGAAGGACCCGAAGACCACCGGCGCCAGGAATGGCTGGCACAGGCCGAAGCACGACGATGCCGATGGGGCGGACATGGCCACCTTCTCGAAGAGCTGGGACGACCAGGGACTGGGCTGGTACCACGGCGACGCGTGGTACAGGACCCGGTTCGACATGCTGGTGGCTGCGGAGGACGCCGACCTCAGGCTGTGGTTCGGCGGCTTCGATCACAACGTCGATGTCTACGTCAATGGCCAATCTCTCGGCGAGAAGACGGGCTTCGCGACCCCGTGCGAGTTCGAGGGGATCGGCGAGCACCTGAAGCTCGGGGGCGAGAACGTCCTCGCCGTCCGGGTATCCGCCGGCGGCCTCGCGGAGCTCGGCACGGGCGGCATCATGATGCCCGTGATGATCTACAGCGCGACTGGATCGTAGGGGCCGGCGGTTCTCGATGGCATGGCAGCCGCAGGAGGCCAACCAATGCAATGGATGAGCTCGTGCGCCTTCGTCCTCGTCTGTCTCTCGTTCGTGTTCTGCACGGCTTGCCGAGCGGACGGCGAGGCCTCCCCGCCGCCGCAGTGGTGGGAGCGCGGGCAGGACATGTGGTACTACAAGGACGACTGGAAGGGCCTCTTCCTCAGCCGCGGCGGCACGTGCAGGCACACCGTCGAGATACCCGAGCCGGTGGACGCGGCGTACGCGTACGTCTGGAGCAGCCGTGGCTACACGTTCACGGTCAACGGGAAGGAGATCGGCTCCGACCTGGACTCCGGCACCATTGAGGACTACGACCTGTCCGAGCATCTGGCCGTCGGGACCAACACGCTCCAGATCGAGGCCCAGGGCGAGACGATCTGCGAAGGGGCGGCTGTGCTGGAGTCCGGCATAGAGATCCACTTCGCCACCGACGCCTCCTGGGGACGCCCGGGAACACAGACCTCGGACCAACGCAAGTCCGGCCCTCGCGGTTACGGCGGCGACACGCACATGGCACGGATCGTCGAGGTCACGGCGGAGCAGAGGGCCAAGGCCTCGGTCAACCGGCTGAACTCCGTCCGGCGGAGGATGCTCGACAGAGACCGGTTCATCTTCTGGCGGCACCGCGACCCTCGCGAGGTGCTGTCCCTGCGCCGGCAGACGCCCGAGCGGAGGAGTTGGTCCCGCATCGAGCGCGCCCTCGACGACGCGCGTCCCGCCATCGCCAGGGCGAGCCAGTTGATACGAGACGGCGACTTCGCGGCCGTGCAGGACCGCCTTGCCACGGCAGTCGAGCGCACCGAGGCCGCGGAGGAGGAGTACGAGGCCCTCCTGGCGCGTCTGCGGGCCGGCGAATCCAGGCGGATGAAGGCCGTCAGCGCCGATATCGGCACGCTCAATGGCTCCCAACACAACCGCCTCGGCTGGGTCACGAGCAACGAGCCCCTGGACAATGACGCCGCCTACTGGGAATTCGACATCCTCCCGCCCGGCGCCGCGTCCATCGGACTGGCAGGCCTGTGGCGCTTCGCACTCGACCCGGAGGGCCGAGGCGTCACTGACGGCTTCGCCCGCTCGGACTTCGACGACTCGGAATGGGACCTCATGTTCGCGCCGACCAAGTGGGGCTGGGAGCGCTGGGGCCACACGCGCGAGTACGTGGCGGGACGGGGACTCAACAAGCCCTACAACGGGCTGGCGTGGTACCGGAAGCGCCTGGTGATCCCCTCGGCATGGCGCGGCAGCAACCTGGTGCTGCGGCTCGGGCCGCGCTGGAACAACGCCGATTGGCTGGCCGTCAATGGCCGCTTCCTCAACGATCCCGCGGAGGCCGGGTCGAACGGTGGGTCGTTCACGATACCGGCAAGCCTTCTCGGATTCGGCGAGCCGAACACGCTCGCCATCAGAATCCTGAACGAGAACAACATCGGCGGCCTCATCAACCCGGGCCTGAAGCTCTCTGTCGCCGAGTCCGAGTCGGCCCACCGTCGCTCAGCCTGCGGGCCGGGCACGGTGCGCGAGACGGTGTTCGATACGCCGGATGGGTCAGTGACGCAGACCGTCTACTCCAGCGCTCTCTCGCCCGCGGTCGTGGTCGCCAGCTCCGGGCGGCGTATCCGGCTCGCCGGATGGGCG
>JASFTE010000533.1:0-4121 GCA_050114035.1 Armatimonadota bacterium
AGTACCACGTGGATGGGATGCTGGTGCGCAAGGTGAAGAACACCGACTGGCATTACCCGATCCACATGCTGTTCGACAGCGAGACAATGCCGAACTGGATGGGGATGCCGCGGGACGAGGATTTGCCCTCGACCTACCGCATCCGGTACGTGCGGGCGTGGAAGGGGCGGCGCCAGATCGAGGACGAGGGCCGCCGACTCATCCAGTGACACCGCGAGCAGACAGAGGGGCAACCACCATGCAACGACGGCACTTCATCAGAGATCTGGGGTTCGGACTGATGGGAACGGCACTATCGGGCGCAGCCTGCCTGGCGCAGGAGAGGGCCGGGGGCAAGAGACCCAACATAATCCTGTGCATGGCCGACGATCTTGGCTGGGGCGACACGGGTTACAACGGGCATGCGGTGCTCCAGACGCCCAGCCTGGACGCCATGGCGGCCGCCGGCATCTGCTTCGACAGGTTCTATGCCGGGGCGCCCGTGTGCTCGCCCACCCGCGGCAGCGTCCTGACGGGCCGACACCCATACCGCTACGGCGTCTTCGGCGCCAACGTGGGCCATCTGCGCAAGGACGAGATCTGCCTCGCGGAGGTGCTCAAGCAGGAGGGCTACGCGACCGGGCACTTCGGCAAGTGGCATCTCGGTACCATGACCCCCGACTACTCGGGCAAGGGCCGCAGGCGGAAGCCGGAAGAGAACTACATGACGCCCGGAATGAGCGGGTTCGACGAGTGGTTCTCCACCGAGTACGCCGTCGCCACCTGGGATCCCTATGATCCGGAGAACAAGCACGGCAAGGCCTTCGACACGCGCAACCTCTACTGGCACAACGGGGAGAACGTGACCGAGCCGCTGGAGGGCTGCGACTCTCGGATCATCATGGATAAGGCCATCCCATTCATCGAGAGCGCCGCCAGGCAGGGGACGCCCTTCTTCACCGTTGTCTGGTTCCACGCTCCCCACGCCCCCGTCGTGGGCGGCGAAGAGTACATGAAGCGCTACCCGAACTCCACGGAGGACGAGCAGCACTACTACGGAGTCGTCACGGCTTTGGACGAGCAGGTGGGGCGCCTACGCGCAAAGCTGCGCGAGCTCGGCGTCGCGGACGATACCATGCTGTGGTTCTGCAGCGACAACGGCCCCGAGGGAAACCCGGGGAAGAAGGGGCGCTTCCAGGGCTCGGCGGGGCCGTACCGCGGCCGCAAGCGCAGCCTCTACGAGGGCGGCGTCCGCGTCCCGGGCATCCTCGAATGGCCGGCGCAGATCCGCGAGCCGCGCGCGGTCGATGTGCCGTGCGTGACGAGCGACTACTTCGCAACCGTTCTCGACGTGCTCGGCTACCGGCTGCAGGGCAAGCCACGGCCGTACGACGGTGTGAGCCTGGTGCCGCTCATCGAGGGGACGACGACGGAGCGGCCGCGGCCCATCGGCTTCCAGACCCGTGGCATGGCCACGCTGAACGACAACCGCTACAAGCTGGTACACAACCCCAGTGCCAAGAGGCAGCGATCGGACAACGGGACCGTGGAGCCGGCCGAGTACGAGCTCTACGATATCGTCGCCGATCCGTCGGAGAGGGAGAACATCGCCGCCGAGCATCCGCAGATCGTCGAGAGAATGAAGGGCATTCTCGAGGAGTGGCAGGCGTCCTGCGAGGCCAGTCTCGAGGGCAAGGACTACTGATGGCGCACGGTTATCTGGAGTCGATGCGCAGGAAGCGTACGCCGATCCTGCCCGGGGTACTCGCAATGGCGGCGATGGCGCCACTGGCTGCCGCGGAGATTCACGTCTCGACCGCTGGCAAGGACAGCTATCCGGGCACCAGCGCCCGGCCGCTGAGGACATTCGCCGCGGCCCAGAGGGCAGTCAGGGCCGTGAAGGCGAGAGGCGCCGAGCTGGTCACGGCCCTCTTCCACGAGGGCACGTACTACCTGCCAGATACGGTGGTTCTGACGGTGGAGGATTCCGGGTCGGCGGATCGGCCGGTCACCTATGCCGCTGCGCCGGGGGAGAGAGTGACGATCAGCGGCGGCGTCAGGCTGGAGCTTGAGTGGAAGCCGTACAGGAACGGCATCATGCAGGCGAGGGTGCCGGAGGGGCTGAAGACGGATCAGTTGTTCGTGAATGGCAAGCTCCAGCACATGGCGCGGTACCCGAACTTCGATGCGGATGCCAAGTACTTCAACGGCTTCGCGGCCGACGCGGTGAGCCGCGAGCGGGCGGCGGGATGGGCCGATCCGGCGGGCGGCTTCATCCACGCGCTCCACCGATCCCGCTGGGGCGACTTCCACTACGAGATCACGGGCAAGGATGAGAACGGCGACCCCACATACGTCGGCGGCTGGCAGAACAACCGGCGGATGGGCATGCACAAGGAGTTCCGGTTCGTGGAGAACATCCGTGAGGAGCTGGATGCCCCGGGCGAGTGGTACCTCGACGCCAAGGAGCGCACGCTCTACCTCATGCCGCCTGAGGGCGCGGATCTCGATAATGCCTTGATCGAGGCCGTCCGGCTGAGGCATCTCATCGAGCTGCGTGGCTCAGAGGACGCACCGGTCCGGTACGTCACGTTGAGGGGCTTCAGGTTCACCCACGCAGCGCGCACGTTCATGGACAACAGGGAGCCGTTGCTGCGGAGCGATTGGACTACGTACCGCGGCGGGGCGATCGTGTTCAACGGCGCCGAGGACTGCGCGGTCCGGGACTGTGCCATCGACCATGTGGGCGGCAATGCGGTGTTCGTGAACAACTACAACTGGCGCGTTGAGATCACGGGCTGTAAGATCGCGGACGCGGGCGCAAGCGGCGTGGCCTTCGCGGGCGACCCGGACGCGGTGCGATCGCCGCTGTTTGAGTACAACGAGACGCAGACGCTGGAAGAGATGGACCACACGCCCGGGCCGAGGACGAGCAACTACCCGGCCCAGTGCCGCGTCCACGACAACCTCATCACACGCACCGGTCGGGTGGAGAAGCAGACGGCAGGCGTCAACATCTCGATGTCGTCGGCGATCACCGTGAGCCACAACAGCATCTACGACGTGCCCCGGGCGGGCATCAACATCTGCGACGGGGCGTGGGGCGGGCATGTCATCGAGCACAACGACGTGTTCGACACCGTGAAGGAGACGGGCGACCACGGGTCGTTCAACTCGTGGGGGCGCGACCGCTACTGGCATCGGGATCGGGCGCTCTCTGCGGAGTGGGTGAAGCAGTATCCGGACATGCCCCGCTGGGACGCGGTGAAGACGACGATCATCCGGAGCAATCGCTGGCGCTGCGACCACGGGTGGGACATCGACCTGGACGACGGGTCCTCCAACTACCGCATCTACAACAACCTGTGCCTCAACGGCGGGATCAAACTGCGTGAGGGCTACTTCCGCGCGGTGGAGAATAACATCACGGTCAACAACACGTTCCACCCGCACGTCTGGTACCCGGAGAGCCACAGCGCGTTCCGCAGGAACATCATCTGGCGAGACGCCTACCGGCCCGCGCGCATGCGGGCGGAGGTCTGGGGAGACGAGCTGGACCATAATCTCGTCCACGACCCGGGAGGCGAAGGGGGACTCGCCGAAGGTCTGCAGCAGATGGGTGGCGCCGACCAGCACTCGAGGCGTGGCCGGGCGATGTTCGTCGATCCGGCCAGCGGTGATTATAGAGTCAGGGATGGCTCGCCCGCTATCGAGCTCGGCTTCGAGAGCTTCCCAATGGACGAGTTCGGCGTGGTGAGCCGACAACTACGGGCGGAGGCCCTCACGCCGGTGCTTCCGTGAGGCGCGCCGGCGCCTGGTCTGATGCAGGCTACTCCCCCGCGACCTCGCCCGCAGTGTCGTCCTTGTACAGCCGCCGCAACCGCTCCAACTCTGCCTTCAGCCGTTTCACCAGCTTGGCGTTGGCCGGGTCGTCGTAGATGTTGTTAAGCTCGTGCGGATCGCGCTCCAGGTCATAGAGCTCCCAGGCGTCAATGTCGTGGTAGAAGTGGATGAGCTTATGCCGCTTGGTCCGCACGCCGTAGTGGCGCTTGACCGAGTGCACCGCCGGGTACTCGTAGTAGTGGTAGTACATGGACTTCCGCCACTTCTTCGATCCCCGGCCCCGCAGCAGCGACGCCATG
>JASFTE010000534.1:0-4111 GCA_050114035.1 Armatimonadota bacterium
GTAGCGGCCGCGTGCTCAGCAGTTGCCGCGCGCGCGCATCCCACGAGCCACTGGCGCTGATAGTGAAATACAGCCGCCGCTGAGGGGTCACTCCCAGCTCGTAGGAGCGCCCGCCGGCCGCCGTGCGCCACTTCGATATCAGCGCCACCTTCGTCGGCGGCTCGGCCTCGAGCTGCACCACCGCCGCCAGCGTCAGGGCTCCGCTCAGCCGCAGCGCTCCGTCCTCCCCTTGCCCCAGGTCCACCGATGTCTGCCGCTCCCGAACGAACCGCAGCGCCCAGCCGTCGCGGAAGCGCTCGACCGCCGGCGCATTCTCGCCCTCGGGAGCGGTCCCCGGCGTCCACTCGTGGAATGCCACGGGGGCCGCGAGCCAACCGGCACAGATAGTCGCGACGGTCCAAGTCAACAGCATGCCTGCGCCCCTTCCGCGCGCTGCGGGCACGTATCCCATTCGGGGGGAGCACCTTCCCGGCGGGCAAATGATGCCACGGCTGATGGCGGCGGTCAAGCGCTGCGCTGCAGGGCGAGGGGCAACTCACGGCCTCTGGGTCACCAGCAAGCGGGCGCACTCGGGAGCGTGCCGTGGTATGCTCGCCCGCACCAGAGGGGACAGGGGAGGAGCATGGCCCCTCCCCTGTTCGTGTCGGTGGCTAGGACACATAGGCGGTCAGCCGCCGAGCTTGGCGGGATGTCGTGGGTTTGAGCACTATCGTCAGTCGCTCCAGCCCCCGGACTCGCCGGACGTTGACTCCCAGTCGCCGGAGCACGCGGGCCCGCCTGGCTCCATGCGGAACGTCCCCGACCAGGTGATGAGCCACTCCCCGTCTGGGCCCGATCCACTGGCCTCCATGGTCCCTGCCCCAGCCGGCGAGACCGTGCCGGTGAGAGGGACAGGATCCTCCCCGGGTTCAGTGGCCTGGGCCGTTACACTGCCGTTGGACTGGACCGTGCCCGTCCACGTTCCGGATATGTCCCCCCAGTAGGTGCCCGAGTAACTGCCAGCGAAGGCATTCCCGCCTGGGGGAGCGATCTGTTGAGCGGTCCAGCTTACGCTGAAGCTTCCCGAGATCGAGCCCGAGGCAGTGGCAGTGTCGCCCTGGCCGACGAATTGGCCGGTCACCGTAAGAGACTGTCCGGTCTCCGCATTGGTGGCGGTTGCGCTCAGTGCCCCTTCGGGACTGACAGTGCCGGTACCGGTGAAAACCCCCCCGGAAGAATCGGTGATGCACACTTCGACACTGCCGTTGGCGGCAACAAAGATGGTGAAAGCCCCGCTCGCCTGCCTCGAGTAGTTGGCCGAGTACGTGCCGGCGAACGGATTCCCTCCGCCTCCGCCGCCACCGCAGGAGGCGAGGAATGCACACGCTACACTTGGCACCACCAATAACCCGAGCCTGCTCAGCACTCTCCGCCCTTCTTTCCCCACTGCCGATGTCTGGGAGACAAACGCCAGAAGCTGTCCTACTCGTGTCATCGCTCCGTCCTTCTCCTTTGAGTTCACCGATTGCCGGCTGGAGGTCCAGCCAGATTGATCTCTCGTTTTGCAGGGCGGAGAACAGCCCGGTGGTCTGCCGAGCTGTCAAGGCTGGATCGGCGCTCTTACTCGTCAGCTCGATGCTCCCGTGGCAGCCAGGGGCGCGTCTGCGCCCCGCTGGTCTTGCGCAGGGCCTCCGCACGCGTCCGCCAGAAGGCCTCCTCCTCCGCCTGCCCCAGCTCCTGGCAAGCCCACTCCATGGCATGCATCGGTCCTACATCCAGCGGCTTTGCCGCCACGTCACGCCGACGATACTCGAGCGCCTCTTGCGGGCGCCCCAGCAGAGACAACGCCCTGGCGATGTCCATATACATAGGCCGTGCGCCGGCCGCCGCCATGGTGCGGAGGTATCCCTGTACATGACGCAGGGCCTCCCGTTCCTGCCCGAGTTGGGCCAGCGGCGTCGCAAGGCCGGACTGCTTCCAGGGCCGGTGGTCCGGATCCAACTCGATCGCCCGGCCGCGATACTCCACGACTCTCTCGGTGGCGGCCATGGCCGCGTCGGTGTCGCCCGCATGTCGAGCCTGACTGGCCAGATGGTCCCACGCCCAACCCAGATTGGCAAAGCCGTCTGACTGCCAGCGCCGTTGTCGGACTGGATCCGCCAACCGGGCGCCCAACTCAATCTCCCTTTGGGCCGCGGCCTCCGCGGGTTGATATTCGTGACGCCGGATGTGTACCTTACTCAGGGCCCCGAACGCTAAGGGCGAATCCGGATTCGCCTCCACGCACGTCTGCGCCAGCCCCAGCAGGAGGTCCAATTGCTCCGTACTCAATCCCGGCACCGCGAACGCGGTAATCGCCTTCAGGGTCCCCTGCTCGCTCCGAGCGATGTCGTCTACCCTCTGGGCCATGAGCTCCCACGCCTTTCGCCAGACGCGGGGCGAAGCTCGTAACTTGATGCGGTCGGCGCTGCCCTCTGCAGCCAGCGCGAAGTCAAGCTGCCGCATCTGGTCGCAGACGCGCTCCAGCTCCTCACTGCAGCGCTCACATTCGTGCAGGTGCTGATGCACGCGGCGCACGTCGGGGAACTCCAGCTCGCCGTCGATGAATGGACTGAGCAGCCGCCGACACTGGCGGCAGCTCAGGGGTCCGCGTGCCGGCTCTTCCATGGCCATTTCCAGCTCCTCGGCGAGCAACTGGCGGGCTTTGTGAAGGCGCCAGTTGATGGTCTGCGGCTTGATGTCCAGGAAGCGACCCATCTCCGCATAGCTGAGCCCATCGACGGCGCGCATGAGCAACACTTCTCGCAAGCGCTTGGGCAGTTGCTCGATGGCCTCCATAATGCGCTCGCGGGCGTGCTCGTCCAGGAATTCCTCCTCGGCGGCTCGCGCGATCAGCTCGGACACGCGCGTCCCGCTCTGCCCGGCACCACGATCCGACTCACCCACCAGCCGAAGCGGAACCGTGGGGCGCCTGTCGCGGGCGAAGTTGATGCAGAGGTTCTTGAGGATGCGTCGGAGGTAGTGGGGGATCTGCTGCGGATCTTCGGGCGTTCGCGGGCTCCCGAGGGCCCGGATCACGGCCTCCTGCGCCAGATCCTCGGCGGCCTCCCAGTCGCGCACCCGGGCGTACGCGTACGCCCTCAGCGCCGGGCGGTAGCGCTCGAAGGCCTGCGTCTGACGGGCGGCGCCAGCCTCATTTCCCGGTTGGGCCTTCCCCTGCGGCGGCATTCGCGGCCTCCCCGCACTACTAAACACATAACTCCGCGGAAATGCTAGTGCACCGTCACTCGTCAATACATGAGCAGAGACGCTTGACGTCGAGACGGGCGTCTTGGGTCGTGACTCCCCGATCAGATGATGCGCTGCCCTCGCGCCGCGATGGCGCCCTGCCGCAGACGAAAGAAACACGCATGACGGTGCACTGGCCCAGTCGCCCCGCTGTTTTTCTGTTGACAAACCCCCCTTGAGTTGACCGGGCCAAAGTGCCTCAAACCGCCTCCGTCTACGGCGGAATGCGCGTAAAGAAACCCCCGCACAGCCCGCAGGAGCACTGTTTTCGCCCTTTCGTTGACAGACCCCCACTTCCGTGACCCTAGGTATTATAGAAGAGGACGAAAACCGGACACTCGCATTTCAGCCCCATTAGCGGCGCACGATCCCGGCCCCAGCGGCTTTTTTTCGCATCCCGCGACCGTTCTTCCGCACGGTCCGGTCTCTGCATCCCGGCGCCGCAGATGGGCCACGAGAGGGAGCCAACTGCATTTCGCCTCACGATCCGCACCAACCCGGCCTGCACAGGGTTCACAGGGTTCACTTCAGATTTCGCCGCACAGGCCCATAGAGCTTCATTATGTAACCTGTGAACCCTGTGAACCCCTACACCACGCATAATGACGCCAACCCGGATACCGATAGCCGGTTGCCGGTCATCGCGCCCTGCCCCAGATGAGAGAAACACGCGTGACGGTGGACTGGTCGCCGCGTGGAGGAAGTTGCGGCGCGTCAGCGCCTGTCCGTCGGCGTCTCCCGTTCTGCCGGTCCCCTCACTTCGGCCACCGATACGCATTCGACCCGGCGTTCGGCAGCACCGGCCCTTCCGGCAGCGTCGCCTGCCAGGTCAGCACCTGCTTCG
>JASFTE010000535.1:0-4107 GCA_050114035.1 Armatimonadota bacterium
ACAGCCAGGGAAAGGCGTGAGCGCGTAGTGCCCGTCCACCCCGCTGGCACTCACCTTGGGCACACCTTCCAGCACGAGGCGCCGGCCCGGACCAGCGGCGTCCGCAGCCGACGGGTCGGTCTCCGCGGCGGCCCGGAAGACCTCCTCTTCCGGCACGCCGGCGGCAAGGAGGGCCTTCTCGATGTGCTCGGCGGCCTCCACGTGCATCTCGCGGGCGTGGAGTATCGAGTCGGCCACCTCGCGGCGCACCTCGTGGTCGGCCAGCCGCTCCATCTGGTGTTCCTGGCCGGGGGCTACGCCGTGAACCACGTCCTCGTTCTCCAGGCACTCGGCCGCCGCGCGCAGATGCTCCACCATCGCGGGATTCCGCTCGCCCGCGGCCAGCAGGTACTGCGTGGCTTCGCCGCCTCCGCGGAAGGCGGTGACAGTCATCGAATCCCAGTGGCACATGAGCCGACCCCTGAGGTGCACTTCGTCCTCCGGGAAGTACTCGTCGTTGAGCATGTCGGCGGCCCACGCCTCGAACGCGTCCGGGCCGGCGTGGCTGTTGCCCACGCGCCGGGTGCGCAGCACCTCCAGTGCCCACTTCAGGGCCTCGCGGTCGAGTTCGTCCTGGTCGGGCCTGCCCACCTCGTCGCCGAAAAGCAGCAGGCCGTGGGTGTTCGGATACCAGTCCCGCACGCGGAACCGGCCGGCCCCGTCGGTCTCGACGCCCTCCTCGTCCTGGAAGCAATTCCAGCCGATCAGGCAGTCACCGCGCTCGTCGTATCCGGTGACCAGGCACGCCTCGGGCGGCCCGATGATGCCGAACGCGATCACCGGGAAGCCGTGGTCGATGCTCTCGACGATGCGGCGGCGGAAACCGGCCTCGTCCGTCAGTTCGCCCCCCAGGCCCTCCGTCGCGTCACGGAGCAGCTCTTCGGCCCAATCGTCGGGTTCCGCTTTCGCCACGGGCACCATCTCGTAGCCGGCCGACCAGAACGCTCGGCGCATGGCCTCCAGCCTCTCGGGTGCCATGCCGAGGATGTCGCTGTTGCCGCCGTCCCACGCCTTCGGCGTCCAGGTCATGCGGAACGCGGCGCCGGAGGTGCACATCAGCCGGTCGTACTGCTCCTCCTGCCCGAGGTACTGCAGGGCGGC
The DNA here is from genome assembly GCA_050114035.1 of Armatimonadota bacterium. Taxonomy (GTDB): domain Bacteria; phylum Armatimonadota; class Zipacnadia; order JAUWAU01; family JAUWAU01; genus JAUWAU01. Next base: position 1,141 of record JASFTE010000535.1, read on the forward strand.
GTCGAGTGCGTTGCAGAACGGCGTGAAGCGCCAGCGATCGGTGTGGTAGGCCACCTTGCGGACGCCCTCGAGCACGAAGCGCCAGGCCTCCCCCGACCGAACGGGCCGGGCTTCCCGCTCGGGGCTGGCCGACAGGTCGGGGGGCGTGCCGCCGAGAGCCACCAGGACCTCGCGCAGAGCCTCGAGCCCCTTGCGCTCGGCGGCCCCGGCTTCCCGGATGAGACGCGCCTGCTCGTCGCTCTGGAGGGTCTTCCCCCACTTCGAGCTGTCGTCCCACGGCATCAGCTCGGCCACGGCCTCGAGTCGGTCGCGCACGACGCTGTAGTGCGCGACCGCCTCGTCGAAAGCTGCGCCCGCGCGTCCGGGCAGACGCTCTTTCGCTTCCTTAAGGAACTCGACGGCCATGTGGCGGGACTCGCTCCAGAAGTGCGCGTTGAAGGCGTGATCTCCCGTCTTGGCGTGGCCGAGTACCAGCTCGTCCGCCCACAGATCGAACGCCGCCGGCCCCGACCTGTTGCCCTGGTAGGTGATCCAGCCGTCCGGCGTGGCGCCGCGCTTCAGCACCGTCTGGAGCGCCGCCTTCACCACCTCCTCGTCGGGCTTCGGTTCGCAAAGCTCCACGCGCCGGACCTCGTCGCTGCCGTACTCCTTCCAGGGCGTCGGGCCGCCCCTCGCATCAACGTTGGAGTGGGTGTAGTAGTAGCCCGTCTCGTCGTAGCCGGTGACCAGGGAGTAGTCCGGCATCCAGGAGACCTCCCAGGCGTAGCAGGGCAGGCCGCGATCGATGGCCTCGCGCACCATGTCCCAGACCTCGCGCCGCCGGGCGGGCGAGACGCCGTCTCCTATATGGCCCTGCGGCCCCGCGGCTTCAGGGAGGGCCGTGATCCGGCAGCCGATGTTCGGGGCGAGATCGTAGAGCGTCTTGTCCCACGCGTAGGGGCTGCTGACGCAGACTGTAGGCCGCATGTTGATGGCGAAGGCATGGCCCGTGGCACCGTAGAGCCAGCCGGGCGAGATGTCGCGGCCCAGGTAATGGAGTGCTCCGAGCACGGCCGCCAGCTCCGCCGAGGTCAGATCGACGGACTCCAGCCCTTCCAGCATGTGGGCCTCACCGGGTTCGGGTGCCCTGCCGCCGCCATCCTGCTGCACGGCGTCGCCGGCGAACGCCTGCGGCGGCGCGCCGCCGAGGGCGGCGAGGATTCTCGCCAGGGCACGCAGCCCCCTCCGCTCCGCGGCGCCGGCCTCGCGCAGGGCACGAGCGGCTTCGGGGCTCTTCAGCATATCCTTCCAGTTCGCCCTTTCCCGGGCGGGCGAGAGGCCGGGGACCGACTCCAGCTTGTCGCGGACGACCGTGTAGTGGCCGATCGCCTCACTGAAGGCGGCGTCGGCCCGGCCGGGAAGCCGCTCTTTCGCCTCCCTGAGGAACTCGACGGCCATCGCGCGGTACTCATGCCAGAATTGGGCGTTGTAGAGGTGCGCGTCCCACAGCGCGCGCCCTGACTCGAGTTCCTCCGCCCAGAGGTCGAACGCCGCCGGCCCGGAGACCTGCTCTGCCCAGGAGGGCGAGATGGCCCACCCGTCCGGCGTCGCGGCGCGCTTCAGCACCGCCTCGAGCGCCGCCCTCACCACCTCCTCGTCCGGTGGGGGTTCGCAAGGCTCCACGCGCCAGACGTCGAGCACCTCGATGTCCGCAGTGCCCAGTTCCTGCCACGGCGTCGGGCCGCCGCTCACGGCTCCGTGCGTGTAGTAGTAGCCCACGTCGTCGTAGCCGGCAATCAGGGCGTAGTCGGCACAAGCTGCGTAGACGCGGTCGGCGTAACAGGGCAGGCCGCGGTCAATGGCGCCGCGCACCATGTCCCACGCCTCGCGCTGGCGGGCGGGGAACTCGTCACCCGCCTCCTTCCTGGATATCGCCATCCCCGTAATGCGACAGCCGATGTTCGGGGCGAGGTCGTAGAGCGTCTTGTCCCAGGCGTAGGGGGAGGCAATGTGCACTCCCTCGGCCATGGTGATGGCGAAGGCGTGTCCGGTGCCGCCGTAGAGCCACCCGGGCGAGAGGTCCCGGCCGAGGTAGCGCAAAGCGCCCTCGACGCAGGCCATCTCCGCCGCGGTGCGCTGCGGGTACTGGAGCCCCTCGAGCATGCGGGCTTCCCCGGATTCGGACCGTTCGGCACCCCCGCCGTCCTGCTGGAAGGGCTCGGGCACATCCTCGCCGAGGGCGCGGAGGGCCGTCCGGACGTGCCCGGCGGCTTCGAGCTCGGTGGCGGCGATGCGGTCCACGTGCTCGGCGAGGGCGCGCCGTGCATCCATGCTTCCCGCCAGGCCTTGCCAACTGCACTCCGCCAGCTGGGCGACCACCGATTCGTAGGAGTCGGCCGCGTCGCGGAGCGCTTCGGCCGTTTCGCCGTCATAGCGGGACGCGACTTCGCGCAGGTACGTCGCAGCTGCCTCGCGGTTGCTCGCCAGGCGCCCCACCATGTTGGCGTGGTGGGGGTCCTCCACCTCCTCGTCTGTGTTGCGCAGCAGCGCCGACCACGCGGCGAAGGCCTTCCGTCCCGTGAAGCGGCGGTTCTTCCAGCGCGGCTCGTGCGGCCCGGCCCGGTCGTAGGCCAGTTCCACCCCGTAGCGCAAGGCCGCCACGTCGGCCGCTTCGGCCTCCATCGGTCCCGTTCCGGCTCCGAGCAGGATCAGCCCGTGGGGCCAGCTATCGGGGCGGCCCACGATGGGCTGTGTCTCGCACGCGCAGCGTCCGAGCACGGGGGGCCCGTCGGAGGCGTTGTCGTAGCCGGCGATGACGAATCCGAAGTCGCTTACGGCCAGCACCGGCCAGCCGGCGTCTACGGAGCGCTTCACGTGCGGCTCGACCCGTTCGCGGTAGAAAGCCGGCAGGTCTTCGCGCGCTGCCGCCGCCTCCCCCTCGGTCAGGTTCGACCAGCCGACCTCCCGAAGCTCCCAGCCGACTGCGTC
>JASFTE010000536.1:0-4102 GCA_050114035.1 Armatimonadota bacterium
CATAGCTGTGCTCGTGGTGTCTCACCAGATCAGAGAGCTTGAGGCGCGGAGGAGTCGAGATGAGCGCCGGGTGCGCCAGCTTGAGGATCGAGTGCACACGCTGCGCCAGCGCGTGGATGAGGAGCTGCCAAGCCAGCTCGCCGATCTCCGGCGACGAGCCGACGATCTGGAGGAGTGGGGGAGGGACGCTTATGCGTGGCTGCAGACCCAAGCGGCCGGGGCGCGCGCGGTCGCCGAGCCGACAGAGCCAGTGGCGCCCGAGCGCGTGGCCCCCGAACGCGAGGAGCCCGTGGTGCCGACGGAGCCCGAGGTCGCGGTGGAGCCGGAGTTCGTGGCTCCCACATCGAAGCCACGTGTGCCTCCTCGCAGGCGCGAAGTGTCTATACCTCGCAAGCCTGTGGTGCGCAGACCTGAAGAGCCCGTGGCTCCTGCCGAGCCAAGAGTCCCGCCGACGCCGGAGCCGGTCGCTCCCGAGCTCGACGTGCCCGCCGTTCCGGCCAAGCCAGCAGAGCCGCCCGTTCCCGAGCCGGCACCGCCCAAGCCCGAGGAACGCGTCCCTCCTGTCGAGCCCAGAGTCCCGGTGACACCGGAGGCGGTCGTCGCAGAGCCCGAAGCGCCCGCTGCTCCCGCTAAGCCGGAAGAGCCGCCCGTGCCCAAGCCGGCACCACCCACGCCTGAAGAACGCGTCCCTCCGGCAAAGCCACGAGTGCCGGTGGCGCCCGTGCCGGTGGCTGCGAGGCGCGACGTGCCGGCAGTCAAGCCGGTTGTGGCCGGTCCGCCCCCGGTTCCCTGGTGGCGGCGCGTTGATATCGAGGTGCTCATAGGCACGGGCTGGCTGACGCGGATAGGCATGGTCGCCGTATTGCTGGCCGCTGCCTTTTTCCTGAAGTACGCCTGGGACAAGGGATGGATCGAGCCATGGATGCTGGTCTGCATTGGGATACTCGCCGGCATTGGTATGATAACGGGCGGCGAGCTCACCGATCGTCGTGGATATGGCATCCAGAGCCAGGTGCTCACCGGCGGCGGAGCGGCCGTGATGTACCTGACCCTGTGGGCAGGTTTCAGCCTCTATGGTCTGCTGAGCACGAGCGTCACGTTCGCCGCGATGGCAATCGTGACTGTCGCTGCCGCCTGCCAAGCGGTGCGGCATGAGTCGGAGACGGTGGCGACCTTCGCGTGGATCGCTGGCTACGCGGTCCCGCTGCTCATTCGCGCGAGTTCCGGCGGCGGATCTGCGGCCGTATCTAGCGGCCCCGGCATTCTGTTCGCCTACCTTGTGCTGCTCAGCATCGCCGTGTTCTTCGTGGCGCAGCGATACGCCTGGCCGATGTTCACCGGACTGGCGCTCCTGGGCGCCTTCTCCAGTGGCACGTATATCTTCCGCCAAAGCGCCGGGGCGTTGGGCTGGACACTGACGTATCTGATGATCGTCACGGCCGGGATGCTGTGGGTCGCCACATCGCGCAAAGGCCGGGCCGGAGAGCGATTCGGCGCCATCGGCGCCATCGCCGGCTACCTCGTGACCGGCGCAGCCATCCTCGAGCCCAGCAGCAAGGGCTCGCCGTACGTACCGTACATGTATCTGCTCGTTCTGTCAGGGGCGGGCCTGTGGATCAGTCACGTGCAGGGATGGCGCGTCTTGCGATGGTGCGGCGCACTCGGGTCATTCGTCGGGTTCGTGCTGCTCTTCGTGCTGCTCCTGCGACCCGGCGCGCCTGCTCACCTGGGCCACTGGCTGCTGCTGTACGTCGTCATGTCGGTGGTAGGAGCAATCGCCATATCGGCAGGCCGGCACCCGGACGCCGAGCCGCTGGCTGTGACGGTGGTGACGGCGGCGTATGGAGCGGCCGCGCTTCTGGCGTGGGCATCCAGGCCCGGGGCCGTATCCGATTGGGCCATGTTCGCCTATCTGGGCGTCCTGGCCGCGGCAGTGTTGATGGTGAGTGGCCGGTTTGCCTGGCCGGTATTCTCCCGCGTGGGCTTCGTCGCCGCTTTCCTGGCCACGATCCTCCTGTACGAGAAGCTGCCCCACGGCGGCATCAGCCTCTTCCCGCTGCTATACCTCACGATGCTGGGCGCGGCGGCCCTCCAGGTGACGGCGCAACTGGAGGACCGCATCCTGGGCGGAATCGGCATCACAGGCATCTTCCTCGCGCTGCCGCTCACGGGGTCGGTGTGGCCGGGCGCAACCGAGGCTGCGCCGCCGATATACGACATCGCCGTGCCCGCTTACCTGGCGCTGGCTGCGGTAGGGACCCTGGCGGTGATCGAGTTGGCCGGGAGCCGCGCACGACCCTCGTGGTACGGCCTGGAGTGGATTAGCCTGGCGGGCACGTGGGTCCTGTACCTCGCGTGGCGCGCGATCAGCGGGAACGAGAATCCTGACGCAGCCAACCTCCGCTTCACCACGGTGTACTTCCTGGCGTTCCTGGCGGCAATGTGGGTCCGGCACGGTCTGCGGGACGCGGAGGCCGGGGCGCACAACGCGGTGCTTGCAGTGGCGAATGTGGCAATATACTTCGCCCTGGGCTTTCACGACCTCGGCGACTCACTGGCCGCGTCCCGGGGTTGGCTGGCGCTCGCCCTCTCGGTGCTGCATCTGGCCGCGGGCATCGCTGCCGTCAGACGCCGCCCGGCAGAGACGTACTTCGGCCCGGTGCTCATCGGCATCGGAATCGTGTTTCTCACGCTCGCAATCCCGTTCATCGTACCCGGCTACTCCTGCACCGTGCTCTGGGCGCTTGAGGCAACGGTGCTCCTGGGCCTGGGCTTCTACTACCAGAGCCCGGTGCTCCGGGCGGGCGCCCTCACGGTACTCATCCTGCCGCTGTTCCGGGCCATCGCGGTGGACAGCCGGATCGCGGCGGATACGTATTGGACGCTTCTGGAGAGCCGCGGTCTGTCGTTCCTGGCTGTGATCGCTGCCATGTACATCGGCGCCTACTGGTATGCGCGGCATGCCGACCGAGCGTCGTCCGACGAGGGATGGCTCCGCGCTGCTCTCGGCGGCGCCGCTACGGTGCTCCTGCTCTGGCTTGTCAGCATCGAGTCCTGGACGTACGTGGGCTGGCAACTCGGGCTGAGCACGGCCGCCCAACACTTCGCCCTCTCGGCCACATGGATCGTGTTCGCCGGCGTGCTCATTGCAGTCGGCACCGCGCGCGACGTGGTCGCCTTGCGCTGGTCCGCCCTCGGCCTGCTTGCTGCCGCGACCGTCAAGGTGTTCGCCCTGGACCCGGGCGCAACTGATGCGACCTACCGGCTCATCCTCAATGCCCATGCAGCGCCGCTGCTCGCCATCGTGGCACTACTGTACGTCCTTGGGGCATGGCGTGCTGCCCGCGGAGACGACGAGACCGAGCGTGCCACCGGCATAGCCGAAGTGAGCGCTGCGACCTGCCTACTGCTCTGGATCGTCAGCATTGAGGCGTGGAGGTACGTGGGCTGGCAACTCGAGCTGAGCAAGGCCGCACAGCACTTCGCCCTCTCGGCCACATGGATCGTGTTCGCCGGTGTGCTCATCGCCGTCGGCACCACACGCGATGTAATCGCCCTGCGCTGGTCTGCCCTCGGGCTGCTTGCTGCCACGACCGTCAAGGTGTTTGCCCTGGACCCGGCCGTCACGGACGCGAGCTATAGGCTCATCCTCAATGCCCACGCAGCCCCGCTCCTGACCATCGTCGGCCTGCTCTATGCCCTTGGGGCATGGCGTGTCGCCCGCAGAGACGACGAGATCGAGCGCGCCACCGGCATAGCAGAAGTAGGCGGCGCCACCGGCCTGTTGCTCTGGGTCGTCAGCGTCGAGACCTGGCGCTACGTCGGGTGGGAGCGTGGCCTCGAGGTGGACGTTCGGCACTTCGCTCTCTCCGGCGCGTGGATCTTGTTCGGGGCGATCCTCATGGCGCTTGGCACGAGACGCGATGTGGGAGCGCTGCGTTGGGCAGCCATCGGCCTCTTCGCCGCCACCGTGACCAAGGTCCTGTCCTTCGATCCGTCTCTGGTGCGGGACGCGTACAGCCCGCTGATCAACGCGAAGGCCGCTCCGCTATTGGCCGTCGCGGGCATCTTGTACGCGGCCGGGGCATGGTACTTCCGGGCC
>JASFTE010000537.1:0-4089 GCA_050114035.1 Armatimonadota bacterium
GGCCGTGCAGGACATTATCGACACGTACTTCCCGGACGGGCGTCCGCAGAAATGACAGGAGAGCGGGAGATGCACATGCCGACAAGAAGCCGAACCGGAATCGCATCCACCCTCCTCGCCGTGGCCACGGCGGTCATCGCCTTCCCCACCAGTGCCGTAGAACTACCGGGCCAGTTGCCCGAACCGGACGGGAGAGCGCCCGACACCAGCAAGCCGGTCAAGGTCTACATCCTGGCAGGGCAATCCAATATGGTGGGAATGGGCGAGATCTCCGGCGGCAACAGGAGGCACAGTACCTTCTTCACCTCGGCAGAAGGGGGCGTCGCGGGCGTTGAGGTATCGGTGTACGCGGGGGCGTATTCGCCCACGGCCGACTACGGGAAACTGACCCCGCAAGCCACCAAGACGGTGACCTACGGCGGCACGAAGCCGGATGCGTTCCCCGAGATTGCCGGCGAGGCGACTTACGTTGTCAGGGGCTTGATCGAAGTCGAGACGTCGGGCGTCTACGTGTTTTCCCCGGGGTACAGGGACTCCAAAGACAACGTCATGGAGTTGGAGGGACGGGAAGTCTACCGGAAGGAACCGGGCGGGGAAGCCGTGCAGACGCCGGCCACGTTGGTGGGCGGAAAGCGGCATCCGTTCCAAGTCACCTTCCTGACGGAGGCTGCCAACGGCCTGTTCTGGCTGGCCCGGATCGACATCCCCGGCACCCTGACAACGCTTGTGAAGCAGGAGAAGAAGTTCCCGCACCTGCTGGACGATGATGGCGAGTGGACGACCCGAAACGACGTCGTCTACCATGAGGCACGGATCAAATTCAAGGGGGGGCCCTTGACAGTGCCGCCGCTTCCCGGCAACGGCACAATCGGGCCAGAGCTGCAGTTCGGCCATGTCATGGGGCACTACCACGACGAGCAGGTCCTGGTCATCAAGACGGCAATGGGCAACCGCGCCCTGGCCTGGGACTTCAGGCCGCCATCGAGCGGGAAACTCCCCAACGTGAGGGAAGACCTGAAGAAGTGGGAGGGCCTGGAATACCGGCTGATGGTGGAGGGCGTCCGCAAGACGCTGGACCATATCGCGAGCATCATCCCGAACTACAAGGGGCAGGGCTACGAGATCGCCGGATTCGGCTGGTGGCAAGGGCACAAGGATGGGGGATCGAAGGAGTGGATTGCGGAGTACGAGAGCAACCTGGTCAATCTGATCAACGACGTCCGGGCGGAGTTCAAGGTCCCCAAGCTGCCGGTGGTCGTTGCCACGGTCGGTTTTGGGGGCAAGGAGATGGGGGAGAACCACCTACAGACCCTGGAAGCGCAAATGGCCGTGGGCGATCCGGTCAAGCACCCGGAGTTCGCCGGGAACGTCTTGTCCGTGGACACGCGGGATTTCTGGCGGAGCGCGGACGAGTCTCCGAAGAAGCAGGGCTATCACTACAACCGGAATGCGGAGACCTATGTGTTGGTGGGTGATGCCCTTGGTCGCGCCATGGTCGAGTTGGTAAGGAGAAGAGAAGACTGATGATGAGGACCACTGTGTCGGGCCTGTAAATCGGGAATCCGGAGACATTCATGATCGGTAGTTGTCAAGAGGGAAAGCGGAGATTTCCCCCGGCAGTGCCTATCGTGCCGTCCCCGGTACCGTGGATGGCGGTCACGTGCGCGGCGAGCTTTTTGTCATCTCCGGGATTCCAGGTCGCAGCAGGTTGGGGGGAGCACGGCTTGACGAGCAAGTCGTGCCACCCGGACCAGCGTGAGCCGAGGAACACGGCTTGACCAGCAAGCCGTGCCACCCGGGCGGTCTCAAGTGGTGGACGCGACGCCCTCGGGCCCGACGATCTCGCCGGCGACGGCGGAGGCGGCGGCGACGGCGGGGCCGGAGAGGTAGACTTCGCTCTCGGTGTGTCCCATGCGGCCGACGAAGTTGCGGTTCGTGGTGGAGATGGCGCGCTCGCCGGCCGCCAGCACACCGGTGTGGCCGCCGAGGCAGGGCCCGCAGGTGGGGGCGCCTATGACGGCGCCGGCGGCGGCGAAGGTCTCAATGAGGCCCTCGCGCAGCGCCTGGACGTATATGTCCTGCGTGCCGGGGATTACGATCATTCGCACGCCGGGGGCGACCTGGTTGTCGCCCATCACCCGGGCCGCCACGCGTAGGTCCTCGATGCGTCCGTTGGTGCAGGCGCCGATGACGGCCTGGTCTATCCTCGTGCCATTGACCTCGCTCACCGGCCGGGCGTTCTCCGGCAGGTGCGGGACGGCCACCTGCGGCTCCAGGCCCGTGCAGTCCCACTCGTACGTCTCGGCGTACTCGGCATCCGCGTCGCTCTCGTACGTCTCGTAGGCGCGCCTGGCGCGGGGCTGCACGAAGGCCTCAGTGGTGGCGTCGGGCGCGACGAGCCCGCACTTGCCACCCGCCTCGATGGCCATGTTGCACATGGTGAACCGGCCGGCCATGCCGAGGCCATCGATCACCGGACCGGTGAACTCCATGGCGCGGTAGCGCGCGCCGTCCACGCCGATCTGGCCGATGGTGTGGAGGATCAGGTCCTTGCCGCCGATCCACTCGCCGAGCTCGCCCGTGTAGGTGAAGCGGAGGCTCTCGGGCACGCGGAACCAGCACTCGCCGAGCACCATGGCGGCGGCGGCCTCGGTGCTGCCAACGCCGGTGGCGAAGGCGCCGAGAGCGCCGTAGGTGCAGGTGTGTGAGTCGGCGCCGATGACGGCGTCGCCGGGCAGCACGAGCCCCTCGTCAGGCAGCAGGATGTGCTCGATGCCGCAGCGCCCGCCCTCGTAGTGGTGCGTGATGCGCTGCTCGTGGGCGAACTCGCGCATCCGCTTGCACTCCATCGCCGCCCGGATGTCCCGGCTCGGCGTGAAGTGATCGGCCACGAGGGCGATCTTGTCGCGATGGAACACCTCTGTGGCGCCGACCTCTCGGAACGTCTCGATGGCCAGCGGAGCGGTCACGTCGTTCATGAGCACCAGGTCGAGTTGGGCCGTGACGAACTCGCCGGGTCGCACCGCGTCATTGCCGCTCTTGGCGGCGAGTATCTTCTCAACGATGGTCATGCCAGCCATAGAGGCACCGCCAGAGGTCACTCGTCCTGGATGAACGGCATCATGGCGCGGAGCTCGGCCCCGACCTTCTCAATGAGGTGATGCTCGCCGAGGGCCTCCAGCCGGTTGAACTCGGGCCGTCCCGTCTGGTTCTCCTTGATCCACTCGCGGGCGAAGCTCCCGTCCTGCACCTCGGCGAGCATCTTCTTCATCTCGGCGCGCACGGCGTCGTTGATGACCCGCGTGCCGCGCGTCATGTCGCCGTACTCGGCAGTGTCGGAGACGCGCTTGCGCATGCCCTGGATGCCGGTCTGGTAGATCATCTTGACGATCAGGTAGAGCTCGTGGCAGCACTCGAAGTAGGCGAGCTCCGGCTGATAGCCGGCCTCCACAAGCGTGTCGAAGCTGGCCTTGATGAGCTCACTGACGCCCCCGCAGAGCACCGCCTGCTCGCCGAACAGATCGGTCTCGGTCTCCTCGGCGAAGGTGGTCTCAAGGACGCCGGCCCGGGTGGCGCCGAGGCCGCGCGCGTACGCGAGGGCGAGGTCGCGGGCGCTGCCGGAGGGATTCTGGTGCACGGCGAAGAGCGCGGGAACGCCGCCGCCGCGCTCGTACAGCTCCCGCACGAGGCTCCCGGGCCCCTTGGGGGCGACCATGAAGACGTCCACGTTCTCGGGCGGGACGATCTCGCTGTAGTGGATGTTGAAGCCGTGGCTGAAGGCGAGGGCATTGCCCTCGGCGAGATGCTCAGCGACCTCGGTGCGGTACACGATGGCCGCCACGTGGTCCTGGGTGAGGATGGCGATGACGTCGGCGCCAGCGGCCAGATCGGCGGTGGGCTTCACATCGAAGCCGTCGCTCTTCGCGGCCTCCCAGGGCGGCGAATCGGGCAACTCGGAGACGATGATGTTCAGGCCGCTATCGCGCAGGTTCTGCGCCTGGGCGTGGCCCTGGATGCCATAGCCCACGATGCCGATGGTGCGATCCTGCAGCGGGGCGAGATCCGCGTCCTTGTCGTAGTAAAGCGTTG
>JASFTE010000538.1:0-4076 GCA_050114035.1 Armatimonadota bacterium
GAGGGGCTGCTCCTGCGCACGGACAAGTCGCTGTACAAGGTCGGCGACCAGGTGCAGTGCAGGACGCTTTCGCCGGCGGCGCGCGGCACCGTGTACATCGACGTCGTCAAGGACCGGCAGACGATGCTGACGCGGGCGCTCGAGATGCGCGGCGGGAACGGCCGCACCAGCATCACCCTCGGGCCGGAGATGGCCGGGACGATCTGGCTGTCGGCCTACCGCATCAAGCCCGACGGGGACATCGTGCGGGACAGCAACGCGCTGTACGTTGATCCGGCCGATGACCTCCGCATCGACGTGAAGCCCAACAGGGAGACGTACAAGCCGGGCGATGAGGACGTCGAGGTGCACTTCACGGTCACGGACGAGCGCAAGCGGCCCGTGGCGGCGGCGCTCGGCGTGCACGTGGTGGACGAGAGCGTGTTCGCGCTGCAAGAGATCCAGCCGGGCATGGAGAAGGTGTACTTCCTGCTCGAGCGCGCGCTCATGGAGCCCAAGTACGAGATCCACAAGTTCACACCGATGGAGATCGTCCGCGAGCCCTCGCCGCGCCCGATGCCGATGGCCGGGCGGCGGCAGGAGGCGGCGCGCTTCCTGTTTGCCTCGGCGGAGCTGCCGGACGATCGGAACTTCATGATCAACACCTTCGCCGCCGCCCTCGCCGAGCTGAAGCAGAAGTGGGCGGAGGCCATCGTCAAGGACGCGCAGACGATCCAGAACGCCATCCGGCGCTACCAGCAGAAGAACCGTGAGTTCCCCACCTACGAGCAGGGGCTCGATGTGCTGGTAACCGGGAAGTTCCTCGCGCTCGCCGACACTCTGGACGAGTGGGGGAACGTGTACAAGCTGGAGCGGCCGCCGTGGAACCCGAAGGAGGAGCGCATAACCCAACCGCTCCTGACGTCGTTTGGCCCGGACGGCAAGGAGGGCACGCTGGACGATCTGGTCGGCGTGCCGCCGTGGCCCGTTCGACTGCTGGTTGATGGACGGGTCGACGGGGACTTCTTCGAGATGCGCGGCGGAAGAATGGCGAGGATGCCCGGCGGCGGCGGATTCGGGCGCGGCATGGTCGTGGCCGGGATGGCGATGCCCGAGGCCAGAGCGATGCCGCTGCCAATGGCGCCGAGGGAGGAGGGCGAGGCTGACATGGCGGGGGTCGCCAAGACGGCTGCCGCCGCGCCCGGCGGGGGCGGGAAGCCGCAGGTGCGCGTGCGGGAGTACTTCCCCGAGACGATGTACACCAACCCGAGCGTCATCACCGACCGGCGCGGCCGCGCCAGCGTGAAGTTCACGATGGCCGACTCCATCACGGAGTGGCGCCTGACAGCTCTGGCCAACAGCGCCCTCGGGCAGCTCGGGAGCACGACGGCGGGGATGCGGTGCTTCCAGGACTTCTTCATCGACATCGACCTGCCCGTGGCGCTGACCGAGGAGGACCAGGTGTCGATCCCGGTGGCCGTGTACAACTACCTGCCGGTGAGCCAGAAGGTGAAGCTGGAGCTCACGGAGGGCGCCTGGTTCACGCTCTCGGGCGACGCCACGGAGACGATGAGCATCGAGTCCAACGACGTTGACGTGGCGTACTTCACCATCACCGCGAAGGAGATCGGCAACCAGCGCCTCACGGTGCACGGCTACGGCGAGGAGATGAGCGACGCGATCACGCGCCAGATTCGCATCGAGCCGAACGGGCAGCTCAAGGAGTTCGCCGTCAACGGGCGGCTCAAGGGCGATCTGACCGAGACGGTGACGATCCCCCGGGACGCCGTGCCGAACGGGAGCACGATCCTGGTGAAGGTCTATCCCGGCATCTTCTCCCAGGTCGTCGAGGGCCTCGACGGCATCCTGCAGATGCCCTTCGGGTGCTTCGAGCAGACCAGCTCGGCCACGTACCCGAACGTGCTGGCGCTGGACTACATGAAGGCGACGCAGCAGGTCACGCCCGAGATACGCATGAAAGCCGAGGGCTATGTCAACACGGGCTATCAGCGGCTGGTGTCCTATGAGGTGCCGGGCGGCGGGTTCTCGTGGTTCGGCAGTGCCCCAGCCAACAAGGTGCTCACGGCGTACGGCGTCATGGAATTCGCCGACATGGCCAAGGTGCACGAGGTCGATCCGGCCGTGATCTCGCGCACGCAGCAGTGGCTGCTCTCCCAGCAGGAGAAGGACGGCTCGTGGAAGCCGGACGAGGCGTTCCTGCATGCCGAGAGCTGGGGCCGCATCCAGAACAGCAGCCTACTGCCGACGGCGTATGTCACGTGGGCGCTGGTTGACTCGGGCATGAAGGGCGGCGGCGTGGCGAGAGGCACCGACTACATCCGGAAGCACGTGGCGGAGGCCAAGGACGCGTACACGCTGGCGCTGGTGTGCAATGCGCTGGTGTCGGCGGACGCGGACCATGCCTCGACGCTCGATGCGCTCGATCGGCTGCTGAAGATGGCGAAAGAAGAGGACGACAAGCTCTGGTGGGAGAGCGACGTGGAGACCATCACCCACGCCCACGGCAACACCGCGGCCCTGGAGACGACGGCGGTCGCCGGCTACGCGCTCATCCGCTCGGGCCGGCACGCCGGCGAGGCGACGAAGGTGCTCAACTACCTCATCGCCAGCAAGTCGCCCAACGGCACCTGGGGCTCGACCCAGGCGACGGTGATGGCGCTCAAGGACATGGTCGCGGCGCTCGGCTCGGCGACGCAGAAGGTGAACGCCGAGGTAGCCGTGCACATCAACGGCCAGCGGGCCCGGGGCTTCGCGCTCACGCCGGAGAACAGCGACGTGCTGCAGCAGGTCGACCTGAAGAAGTGGGTGCGGCCGGGCGACAACAAGATCGAGATACAGTTCGACGGTGAGGGCAGCTCCCTGTACTCCATCGTCTCGAAGTACTACACCCCGTGGGAGAAGCCCGTCATCCGAGGCCCCGGCGAGTTCATGAGCATCGACGTCAAGTACGATAAGACGACGCTCGCGAAGGACGATACGGTCACGTGCTCGGTCCAGGTGCGGCAGAACCGGCCCGGGGCGTCCGGCATGGTCGTCGTGGATCTGGGCATCCCGCCCGGGTTCGCCGTTGAGGCGGGCGACCTCGCCGAGCTCGTGGGCTCGAAGGTGATCCAGAAGTACAACCTCACCGGGCGGCAGATCATCGTCTACCTGGAGACCGTCGAGAGCGGCAAGCCGGTGCGGCTCACCTACCGGCTGCGGGCGAAGTTCCCGATCAAGGCGAAGACGCCCCGCTCGATGGCCTACGAGTACTACGATCCGGACAACAAGGCGTTCGCGAAGCCGGTGGAGATGACAGTCGAGACGTAGCGGCCTGTCACGCCATCAAGAGGGACTTGTGTGGACTGGCCCCGATCCCCCTGCCACGGGGGATCGGGGCGCATACGTTGAGGAGGGAACGGAGTGCAAAGAGCCATGCGCATGGTTGGCGTCGTGATTGCGGCTTCAGTGTGCTGCACCGCAGTATTCGGCCTGGCCGCAGAGCACCGAGCGGGGGCGCCGGGACCGACAAACCCCCACTGGCCGCAGGGACTGAACGAGCTGGTGAAGGGCCACAAGATCGTCCGGGGCTTCTTCATCAACGCCAACGACTACCTGTTCTACTCGGGCGACACGGAGCAATTCAACGAGTTCCTGAAGGGGTACGCGGCCATCAAGGACACGCCGCTGACGCTCGTCATCCATGCCGGGCGGGGGAAGACGGGGGGCGAATTGGGCGCCAAGAGGCAGATAGCGTTCGATTGGCAACTGGGCATATCGCGACAGAGGCCGCACCGGGATGCGGCGGAAGCAGCGGACAGGAAGGCGTCGCCTTACGTGGTCTCGCTGAACCTGTGGCTTGGCGGACAGGTGGAGCTGAACCAGGTGGAGGTCCCCCTCAACGTGACCGTGAAGTCAGGCGGGGAGATCGAGAAGTTCATTGCGGAGCATGAGGAGAGGCGGAAGGAAGCACAGTAGAGGGTCGGTGATCACCCGGCGTCGAGGATGCCGCGCTGGGCCACGATCTCGGACTGAATGTCGCTGACATCCAGCGCTCGCGGCACGGTGTTACCCTTGGCCGCGAGCGCTGCTGCTAT
>JASFTE010000539.1:0-4065 GCA_050114035.1 Armatimonadota bacterium
GCACCACCTGCTCGGCTGAGGCAATCGTCTCATTGTCCCGCAGCAGACAGATGAGGTGCTCGTCGCCGTCCAACAGATGATACGCCCCGTCGAAGTACGCCTCCGCCGTCGAGTGGCCGATGGGATAGCACCGCCGCGTGGTGAGCCCGGCGGCCTTCCACAGGTCACTGATGCACTGCGAGTCGTTGCCGCACAGCGTGTAGCCATACACGTTGTAGACCTTGACCGCGTCGTTGCACTCGCCATCCCACGTGCACGCGTGGAACCGATGATGCTTCTGGAACTCCCACAGCGCCTGCGCCTTCTCGGCCTCCGTGGTGCAGCCTTTCGTTGCCTCTGCCACCGTGTCGGCGAGCGTGCGGAAGTTCCGCTTGCCATTCACCAGGATCCACGGGTTCACCACATCCGTGTCGCCGACGTTCTCCAGCCGCACGAACCGGTTCGGCTGCCAGCCCTGATGGAACGCCGCGTAGCCGATGGGGTCGCGCGTCATCGCAGCATCCACGGTGCCCTCGAACCGCACGGTATAGGCGTGATTCGCCGCGGTGATTGTCTCGGTGTGCGTGCGCTCCTTATCGCCGGGCTCAAGCGCCGGATACGGCCTCGGCGGTCCCTGCAGCGCCGCCAGTGCCGCCCCCGCCACTGCCAGCAGCAGTCCCGCATCCAGCAGGCCCGCCAGCAGAACGCTCAACGGTTTGCTCACCATGACTTCGGCCCTCCAGTGCCCGCGAGGGCATCCGTTGCCTACACCATGTGCACTATTCCCGGCTGCAAGAGCCATCCCTGCCGGGCCGCCTCGCCGCGGCGGCACAATGCAGGGCACGGCCGCTTTTCCCCGAAACTGCCCTGCACGTGGCTACAGCTACATCGGGAGCGGCCAGCATGGCATCATCGGACCACGAGACAGAGCGCCCCCGGTTCTGCGTCATGGGCGCTGGCAACGGCGGCCTGGCGATGGCCGGGCACCTCGGGCTCATGGGCTTCGATGTGAGCCTGTACAACCGCTCCGAGGGCCGCATCGAGCCCGTCCGCATGCGCGGCGGGGTCGAGCTCCACGGCGAGGTGACTGGCTTCGGCCGCGTCGCGCTGGCGACGACTGACCCCGCGGAGGCGCTTAGTGGGTGCGATGTCGTCATGGTGGTCGTGCTGGCCACTGGCCACCGGGACGTCGCCAAGAGATGCGCCCCCCATCTCGCCGATGGCCAGGTGGTCGTACTCAACCCCGGACGTACCTTCGGCGCCATCGAGTTCCACCAGGCCCTCCGCTCATCTGGCTGCGCAGCGAACGTGACAGTCGCCGAGGCCCAGACCTTCATCTACGCCTCCCGCGTGACCGGGCCCGGCGAGGCGAGGATCTTCCGCATCAAGAATGCCATTTCCGTCGCCTCGATTCACGCGCAGCGGGTCGCCGCCGTGCTGCAGCGCCTGCGCCCGGCCTTCCCGCAGTTCGTCCCCGGTACCGACGTGCTCCACACGAGCCTGGACAACATCGGCACCGTCTTCCACCCCGCCCTGGCGCTGCTCAACACCGGGTGGATCGAAGACGGCAGCGACTTCGAGTTCTACCGCCAGGGAGCGTCGCACTCCGTGGCCCGGGTGCTCGAGGAGGTCGACCGGGAGCGGGTCGCCGTGGCCGAGGCTCTGGGCGTCAGCGTCATGACCGCCCACAAGTGGCTCTACTTCGCCTACGGCGTCCACGGCGCCGACCTGCGCGAGGCCCTGACGGCCAACCCGGGCTACGGCGGAATCCCCGCGCCCAAGGCCATGCGGCATCGGTACCTGACCGAGGACGTACCCATGAGCCTCGTGCCCATCGCGTCCTTGGCCCGCAAGCTCGCCCGCCCAACGCCGACCATGGACGGCCTCATCCACTTGGCCTCGACAATGATGGGAGAGGACTACTGGGAGACCGGCCGGACCGTCGAACGCCTCGGGATCGCGGACATGTCGTTGCCCGAGCTGAGGGCGCTCGCCGTTGGAGGCGAGAGCTGATGGCCCGGGGCACGATCCTGGCCGCCGCCATCGGCGACTGCGTCCACGTCGCCGGCCTCCACGCATTCCTCCGGCTGGCGAACGCTGCCGGCTACGAGACGCGCTTCCTCGGCCCGGCCGTATCGCCCGAGACGTTGACCGAGGAAGTCCGCCAACACCGGCCCGAGATCGTCGCCCTCAGCTACCGCCTGACGCCTGCCTCGGCGCGGGGAGTTCTCACTGCCGTGTGCCGGGCCATCCCGGAGGGCGAGCGACCAGGCATTCGTTTCATCTTCGGCGGAACGCCTCCCGCGGCGGCCGTCGCCGCCGAGACGGGCCTGTTCGAGCGCATCTTCGACGGCACCGAGGGCCCGGACGAGATCGTGGCATTCCTCGAAGGACAGCCGAGAGACCGCCCCGCCGATGAGTATCCGGCGACTCTTGTCAGCCGCGTGGAGGCTGCGGCTCCGTCCCCCATCATCAGGCATCACTTCGGCAGGCCGAGCCTGGAGGAGACAATCGCCGGAGCGCAACAGATCGCCGAGGCGCATGCGTTGGACGTCCTCTCCCTCGGCCCCGATCAGAACGCCCAGGAGCACTTCTTCCGTCCCGAGCGCATGGATCCCGCGCAGGACGGCGCCGGCGGGGTGCCGGTGCGCCGGGCTGAGGACCTCACGGCCATCCGCGAGGCCACCCGATGCGGCAACTTCCCTCTCCTGCGCTGCTATAGCGGCACGAACGATCTCGTGCGGTGGGCCCAGATGCTGTACGACACCATTGATGTTGCCTGGGGGGCTGTGCCGCTCTTCTGGTACAGCGCCCTCGACGGCCGGTCGCGGCGCCCGCTCCCGCAGGCGATACGGGAGAACCAGGAGGCCATCGCCTGGTACGCATCCCAGGGCATCCCCGTCGAGGTGAACGACCCGCACCAGTGGGCGCTCCGCGACGCGCACGACTCTCTGGCCGTCGCGGTTGCCTACCTGGCTGCCCACAACGCCAGGCGGCTCGGCGTGCGCGTGTACGTTGCACAGTACATGCTTAGCACCCCACCGGGCCTCTCGCCCGCCATGGACCTTGCCAAAGCGCTCGCCGCGAAAGAGCTTGTCGAGTCCCTGGCCAACGGCGACTTCCAGGCCCTGACTGAGGCCCGCCCCGGGCTGCGGAGCTCTCCCGGCGACTTCGCGCGGGCCAAGGGACACCTGGCCGCCTCGGCTTTCCTGTCTCTCGCCCTTCGACCGGACATTCTGCACGTCGTCGGCTTCAGCGAGAGCCACCACGCCATCCTCCCGGACGAGCTCATCGAGAGCTGCCAGATCGCCCGCGGAGCGCTGACCGGCAACCTGGAGGACTGCCCCGACATGCTGGACAGCCCCCGGGTGCTAGGCCGCAAAGAGGAGCTACTGCGCGAGGCCCAGGTGCTACTTGAGACCCTGCGCGATGTCCCCGGTGCTCCCTCGTGCGATGATCCCTGGACCGACCCGGACTGCCTCGCCCGGGCCGTGAAGCTGGGGATCCTCGACGCACCCCATCTCTGGGGCAGCGGCGCCGCGGCGGGACGCGTCGTCAGCGGATGCGTTGACGGCGCGTACTGGGCACTCGATGCGGAGACGGGGAGACCGTTGCGAGAACAGGACAGGCTTGCGCCGCTGCTCGCGGCGGCGAGACGATCGTAGACTCGCGAACACGCACCGCGGGAGGGTTCGCCATGCGTCGCCAGATCGCCGTGTCCATTCTGTGGCTGTGCCTGGCATGGCTGGGGGGACTCCAGATGAGTCTGGCCGGACCATGGATCGCGCCGGACTGGCGCGACCACGAGCCGACCTTCCCGCCGGGCTCGTTGTTCTGGAAGACGAAGCAGTACCCCACCTGCCCCGTCCTCTTCCGCACGGTGGTGGACGTGGGCGCCGAGCACGTGGCCTTCGCCGGCTTCCGCGCCCACGCGCAGGCCTACGCCTACGTCCTCCTCAACGGTCGCCAGATCGCCGGCTACATCCGGCCGGAGGGCGAGGAGACTGACAGGCCCTTCGACGTCGAGCTGACGCACCTCTTGCGCCCAGGCCCCAACGTGCTCATCGTGAGCACCGGCGCGGGTGG
>JASFTE010000540.1:0-4059 GCA_050114035.1 Armatimonadota bacterium
GACGATGCGGCCGACGAGGTGATCGGTGTAGCGCACCATCGCCTTGTGTTTGTCCACCGGCTCCGTGACGTCCGGCTCCGCGGGCGTGTGCACGAGCGGGCCGTGCGTCAGGGCCATCGGGTAGTAGAGCATCATGGGCTCATCCCGGTGCTCCTGCATGAAGTCGATGAGATGGTCCGTGTAGATGTCCGGGCCGAACTTGCCCTCGTACGTCTTGCTGCCCTCGGCCGTGTGGACATAGGGATCCCAGTATCGCTGGTTGCTCGGCGGATTGCCGCCCTCGCCGCCCGTCCACATGCACCAGTCATCGAAGCCGTGCTTCTTCAGCGCGTCGGGCGCCACGCGGAAGTCATTGATTTGCCACTTGCCCACTACGGCCGTCGCGTAGCCCGCGGGCTTCATGAGCCGGGCGAACGTCATGTTCTCCCGCTGCTTCCAGTCGAAGTACCCCACGCCCCAGCGCGGCACATCCCAGTGGTTCACCCAGCCGGTCCGCCACGGGTACTGCCCCGTGAGCAGCGTGGCCCGGCTCGGCGTGCACTGGGGCATCGAGTACGCGTTCCGGAACCGCATCCCGCCGGCCGCCAGCGCATCGATGTTCGGCGTCTCGATGTCCTCAGCGCCGCAGCCGCTGATCCACTCCTTCCCGAGGTCATCGACCATGATGAAGATGATGTTCGGCTTCGTTGTACCGCCAGCCCGCTGTGCTGATGACGGGGTCCTGAGTGCCCCCGTGGCCGATAGCGTCGCGCCGATGCCGATGGTCTTGAGGAAGTCGCGGCGGTTTGGTCCTGACATGTCAGTCCTCCGGTCCTACTCACCCGCGGGCGGCTCCTTCTTCTCGAAGAAGGTCGGTGGCCCCCAGATATTGATGTTGTCTATCATGCCCGCGTCGTCGAAAGAGCCGAAGCCGATGCCCCCGACGCCAAACGTCGTGTCCTCGGCGACCATGAGCGGCTGCGTCATGTCGTCGAAGAACACCGCCACCGTGCCCTCGGCGATCTTGCGGACGAGCCGGACCTTGTGCCACTGGTCCTGGCCCCAGTCGATGCCCTCGGTGGTCTTCCTGGCGATGTTGGTGCGCGGGACGTCGTTCACGACGAAGATGTTGTGGGCGTTGGGGTCGGCCTTGGTCGCGATGTGGACGTAGTAGTACTTCGACGGGTCGGTGAACCCGAAGAACAGGCACATGTCGCGGTGCCCGTACTCGCGGCCGGTCTGGAGCAGATTCGCTTCCAGGATGAAGTCGCCAAAGACGCGGCTGGTCAGCAGCGCGATGGTGTTCGGCGAGCGCACCTTCGGCCTGTACTTGCCCGTGCCGGTGAACTCGAGGGCGCGGGTGCCCTTCTTCTCCGCCAGGCGCCACTCTGCCGGATCCGTGAACTCGAAGTCGTCGATCGCGTTCTCGCTCTCGAAGTCCTGCGAGTAGAGCAGGCTGTAGCCCTCGGGCAGATCGGGGCCGTCTCCGTTCGCCAGCGCCTCGCAGCCACCGGACCACAACACCCATCCCATCGCGAAGATGAATGTCAATGACAGTGCACGCATGGTGCTTGTCCCCCTCCTGGTGCGTCTTATCAGTGCTCGAGCGCAGTACCATTGCATGACCGGGACGCCAATTCCTCCGCGCACGCAGGTACGCCCTCCGTGATCGGCCCGGAGGGCGCACGCGAGGCAACCCGGACTCCGGGCGCGCCCTCTACGCGCCCGCGAGGCACAGCACGTTGCCGTCCGCGGTGGACACGTACAGGCGTCCGCCCGCGGCCGCCATGCCGTCCCACCGGGGCATGGACTCAAGCTGGTACTCGGCGAGCCTCTTACCGTCCGCGACCGACACGGCCCACAGCATGGCGCCCTGCTTGCCCTCGAACGCCGCCACCTGCTCCGCCAGCTTTGCCTGAGTCTCGGGATCGCCGATGACCTGCTGCGCCTCCTCCTCGTCTACGAGATCGGGCGGGCCGGCGATGAACAGCCGCTCGCGCGCCAGCACCATCGCCCGCACGTGCAGCGGAATCTCGTGCGACCAGTGGTGCTCCACGATGTACGGTAGCTGCCGCATGCCGCGCCTTCGCGTACCCTTGAACCTCAGCGCGCCGCCCAGTTTGCCCGGCACGGGGTCGGCGCTCTCGACTATGCCATCGTTCTCGTTCCCGGACAGATCCGTCGCCTTGCCATCGTCGTAGGTGTGATGCAGCGCGAGCGTCGCGTTCTGCGCGGCCGTGTCGCCGGGAGTGGAGTAGTGTGTCCCGATCTCCCCGGCGGTCAGCGTCCCGTAGTAGACCCGCGCCTCGTCGATGGCTCCTGCGAAGCCGAACGGGGAGGCGTAATCGCCTACGCCCCCGCCGTCGTCGGCGCCGATCTCCAGAGCCTGCGCCGGGTTCGAGGCGAGCAGCCCCGTCGCCGGGCCGGAAGCCGCCAACTCGCCATTCACGTAGAGCTGCAGCTTCTTGTCCGCCGTCAGCACGCCGGCGAGGTGGACCCACTTGCCCACCACGTCCTCCTGTCCGTTGACGGAGCCCAACTCGCTGGTCGCGCGCACCGCGAAGTGCGGCTTTCCCTTGTCCACGAAAAGCGCGTATCCATTTGCCGGGCCGCCTCTGGCGAGCACGACGCCGCCCTTCTTGCCCGGCCTCGCCCACGCCTCGACCGCAAGCGGCTTGCTCGCCGGATTGAGGCTGTCGGAGATCGCCACGCTGACCCACGATCCTTCGCCTCGCCGTGCGGGCGCCTGCGCCTCCGGGGGCTCTCTGTTGGTGGCGAAGAGGTGGTACTCCAGCGGCGTCGTCCACCTGTAGTACTGGGGCTTGCGGCCGAAGCCGTATACATTCTCATCGTCAAACGCCATGATGCGCCCCGCCGGAGCCACTCGACCGGCCTGATAGTAGCCCCCGGCTCCCGAGGCCATGCTGCGGCCGTAAATCCAATACGACCGATGCCACCAGGAGCCGTCGAGGAACCCGGTCGGAGAGAACAGGTGGGCGTCCTCGCCCCGCTGCTGCTTCACGTCGAGGTAGGCGATCCGCTGGCGCGCCCCCTCCATGTCGAAGGGCATCGACCGCATGTACACGTACGTCCCGTCGCTCGACAGAACATCGGGCAGCGCCACCGTCATGTTCAGACCCTTGACGTACATCTGCAGGTTGTCCCCGGTTTCCGGATCCCTGTCGTCGAGTATCGTCTCCGACAGCTTCCGGCCCGTCTCGGGATCCAGGTGCAGGAAGCGCAGCCCGCCGTCCACGAACATCGACCGCCCGGCGACGCAGTAGACCGACCCATCCTGCACGAGCACGCTCCCGTGCACCGGCCACACCGACTCCAGCTGCTCGAACGCCATGAGCTTGCGGTCGTCCGGCGCCGCGCGGAAGCGCCAGATCAGCTCGCCGTCAGCGGCGCGGAGGCAGTAGACCCAGCCGTCGGCCGACCCGAACAGCGCCCGCCCCTCATAGATCGTGGGCGGTGAGTCAACGCGCCCGCCGGTCGTGTAGCTCCAGACCGGCTCGCCCGAACCCGCATCCAGCGCATGTACCGTGTGGTCCTCCACCGACGCCACGAACAGCTTGCCCTCGCCGATCACCACGCTGCTCAGCGTCCCGCCCAGCTCCGTCTCCCACGTCTGCTTCAGCCCCGTCGGGACGGGCACGTCGGTCATGCCGCTCCGGGCTCCATCGTGCCTGTACGTCGGCCATTCGCCGGCGCCGGCTGCCGCCCGCACTGCCTGCCCGTACGCCGGCCCGCGCTCGAGCCTCTCGGCGTCCGGCACGTTCTTCGGGACCCGCCGCGTGGGCGACGCGGGCGCGAGGGCGTTGAACCCGAACTGTTTCGATTCCATGTAGCACGCGCAGTCGTGCGCCGGCGTGTAGACCATCCCATTGCACGGCATTATCCCATACAGGCAGCCGCCCCGTACCCAGTGATGGCACGTCCAGTGATTCTCACTGATGTCCAGGAACTCAATTCCCGTCCGCGACATCAGCAGGTACTTGTCCGTCGCCTTCGCCCGGTGGCAGCGATGGTGGAACCAGTGCGTCTCCACGTCCGGCCCGAACTCGTTCTTCACCTCGC
>JASFTE010000541.1:0-4059 GCA_050114035.1 Armatimonadota bacterium
TCAGGGGGATGCTCAGATAGCCCTCGTCATCGGTTTCTATCCTCAGGTCCTCGCCGCCGAACACGTCTCGCACACCCTCGAGGTTCCACCTCTCGGCCCACAGCAGCAATCGGGTCGTCACCGGGTTCTTGGCGTCCTTGTTCACCGCATAGACGTAGAGCTTGTCGTCCATCGTGCTGTGGCGCGGGACGGCGTCAACAACGGGGCTGGGGCAGCGGATGTCGAGCCCGATGTGCTCCAGCGAGTTGATGAGCTCCGCGTGGGCCTTGACCGTGGCCGCCACCTCGGCGGCCGCCGCGTAGCAGCCGTCCGTGGGCTCCAGCGACTTCTGCTCGACGAGGCACGGCCAACTGCCATGCGTCTGGAAGGCCCACAGCAGAATCCCGTCCGCGCCATACGCCAGCGACAGGTGCATCATGCCCCGGGTCTCGGCCGGCGTGGGCTTGTGGAAGTAGGACTCGTGGTCACTCCTGCCGAGCCCCGGCAGGACGACCCAGTACGGCGTCTCGCTGGAGGCCTCCGCTATTCTCAGGACGGTGGACAGCGGCAGGTAGGGCTTGTACTTGACCTCGTGCAGAATGCCGTAGAAGCTCTTCTTGATCCCGTACCAGCGGAAGCACCGGAGGTCGGGCTCGAGCTGCCTCCATATCCACAGCGGGCCGCCTTCCCGCCCCAGCCCGAGCGCGTCTCCCACCAGGCAGGTCGTTATGGGCTTGTCCGTCCCCTTGCGCATCTCATCGTACTGCTGCCGCAGCGCCTCGATCTCCTCGGGCTTTGGCTCGTCGCTGAGCAGCGTGGCGATGACCGCCGGATGACCGATGAAGTGCGCCGAGCGAGCGATCGTCGCAATGCCGTAGCTCTGCATGATGGCGATGGTGTCCTCGGTGAACGACGGCCCCGCGACGACGGTGTTGAAGCCGTTCTGCTTCAGGCTCCACGCCGCCGCGTGCGCGTAGGTGTTCTCGTAGATGGGGCTCCTCTCGTTGTAGTACTTGTAGTACGCGGCCACCGGTACGAGCGGCGCCTCGTAGTCGCCGGCGCCGCGCTCCTGGACGGCCACCGGGAGGTCATCCAGCTCGCATATGCGTTTCCCGCCGCAGTCCGCCGCCAGCTCCGCCTTGTAGAACCCGCCGGCGATCGGGCCGATGTCGAACTCCACCGTGCTGTCCCCTCCGGCCGCCACCCGCACCTCGCGGCTCGTGGGCCCCCCCACCGCCTCGTCGCGCCAGCTCTTCACCGACGCGGCGAGCGTCACGCGCTGCTCGGAGCTTGAGTAGTTGCTCACCTTGAACTGCAGCTTCACATTCTCTTGTGGCGAGAAGAGCAGGGCATCGTCCCGCGCCCGCGGCTCCACGACCACATACTCCTCCGGCGCAACGTGCGTGTCGATCCGCAGGTCGTCGTAGTACGCCTCCGCGCCGTGGGCGTAGAAGGCCACGCGGCCCTCGAGGGGCTCCACGCCGGCCCGCTTGAGCATCAGCTCGTCGTTGACGTAGATGTGCAGCACCGGCCCGGCGCACACCACCCTCAGCGTGTTGTAGCCCTGGAACACGTCATCGGACTGAAACAGCATGCCGCCCTGCTTCAGGGTGTTGAGCGCCACGAACCCCTTCAGGCGGAAGAAGACCACCCAGTCGTCCCGCACAGCCACGCCCGCATAGCTCCCCGCGGCCTTCCTCATGCGCACCTCGAGCGAGAAGTCCTTGAACGTCCTGTCCTGCAGCCAGACTCTATTGTGGAAGCCGCCCTTCAGATGCAGTGCCGCCTTGCCCCCGTCCTTCACGACCTCCAGGATCTGCGGCACGCGGGTCGCCTGGCTCTGCTCCCTCTCATCAATTCCCACGCCATCGAGCGCACCGTCCTCGAAGTCCTCGACAAATACACCCTCCTTGACTTGTTCGAGGTCTGCGAACGCCGCGCTCGGCACCAACACGGACACAACAACACCAGCGGCCAGGATCGTCAGCATTCTCTTCATTGGCCTCACCCTCGATTTCGCAGAGACCATGCGGTTCGCCCTGCTGTAGTCGAGCACCTGTGGCTTGGTGGCGTTGCCTTCGGTCGTCCCTTGCTGCCGTTGCCGCGCATTGGGCCGGGAGGATGACCTCGGCGCGCAGCCTGCAGCGGTCAGGCGAGTAGCCCCGAACGCCGTTGGCCCTCTGCTCCGCCTTCGGATCGCGAGGCCCCGTCGCCATCTTGCCGAACGAGAAGCAACCGTCTTTGCCATCGACGGCGCCGCGGTTGGGTTATGGCAGGAAGGCGTCACGCACGCGAGAGGCCCAGCGAACAGGCGAAGAGGGGGGCCGGGCGGGATTGTCGAAGAAGGAGACGACGGGAGACAACGGCGCAAAGGCGAGGGCAGATGCGACATCCGGCGGCGCAGAGGCTTGTGAGTGAGCTGAAGGACGCGCTCGAGGCGAGCGACCGGCGCGCGCTCGAGGGGCTGCTGTACCGGTTCAGTCCGGTGGATGTGGCCATTGCCATGCGGGAGCTGGATGAGGGGGAGCGGGATGCGGTGTTCGCGGCGCTCGAGGTGGCGGATGCGGCCGGCGTGCTGCAGGAGGTGGACGACGAGACGCAGGCGGAGCTGCAGCAGACGGTGGACGAGACGGAGCTGACGCAGATAATCGAGGCCATGCCGCCCGATGAGCGGGCGGATGCCGTGGCGCTGCTGGACGATCAGCAGGCCGACCGGGTGCTCGAGCTGATGCCGGACGAGAAGTCCGACGAGCTGGAGGAGCTGCGCCAGCACGACCCGGACTCGGCCGGCGGGGTGATGACGCCGGAGTTCGTGGCGGTGCCAGAGGGCGTGACGGCCGGGGACGCGCTCAAGGTGCTGCAGGCGGGGGTCGTCAACCGCGAGACGCTCTCGTACGTGTATGCAGTGGACGATCAGGACCGGCTCGTGGGCGTGGTGGATCTGCGGGAGCTGGTGACGGCCGACCCGGCGGCGCCGCTGAAGTCGTTCCACGTCACGCCGGTGGTGCAGGTGACGCCGGGGGTGGACCAGGAGCAGGTCGCGCAGCTCTGCAAGACGTACGAGCTGCTGGCGCTTCCGGTGGTGGACGATGATGGGCGGCTGCTCGGGACGGTGACCGTCGATGACGTCATGGAGATCATGGATGACGAGGCGACGGAAGACATCTCCATGATGGCGGGGACGGACGCGCGGGAGCTGATGCGCAAGTCCGCCCTGCGCGTGGCGCAGATACGGCTGCCGTGGATCCTGGTGTGCCTGCTGGGAAGCGGGTTCAGCGCGTTCATCATCAGAGCCTTCGAGGTGACACTCAAGGAGGCCATCGTGCTCGTGGCGTTCATCCCCATCATCGTCGCCACGGGCGGGAACAGCGGCCTGCAGTCGGCGACGATCACGGTGCGGGGGCTGGCGCTGGGCATCGTGCAGTCGTGGGGCGTGAGGACGCTGCTGATGCGTGAGGTGCTGACGGCGGTCATCATCGGCGTGGTGTGCGGGGCCACCCTCGGCACGCTGGGCGGGCTGTGGGCGCAGCAGACGGTGATAGGGTGGATAGTGGGGCTGTCGCTCTGTGCGGCCATTCTGGTGGCAACGACTCTGGGCGCTGTTACGCCGGTGGTGCTGGATAGGCTGCGGGTCGATCCGGCAGTGGCGTCGGGGCCGTTCATTACGACGGCGAACGACGCACTGGGGCTGATGATATACTTCACGATTGCGTCGGCGTTGTTGCGGACGGCGGGTTGATAGCTATGAGAAGCGCAGTTGAGCTGGCGTCGAAGCTGGTCTCGATTCCGAGTACGAACCCGGGCCCGTCGGTGACGGGGGAGGAGCACGCGTGTGAGGCGGAGGTGGGGAACTTCGTGGCCGAGATGCTCGAGGAGGCCGGCATCGAGGTGACGCGGCAGCACGTTGGGCCCGGGCGCGACAACATCCTCGCGACCCTCCCGGGACGCAGCGATACGCAGCTCCTGATCGACGCGCACATGGATACGGTGCCGGCCGACAATATGGACATCGAGCCGTTTTCGGGGGAGATACGGGAGGGGCGCATCTGGGGTCGGGGGGCGTGCGATAACAAGGGGACG
>JASFTE010000542.1:0-4053 GCA_050114035.1 Armatimonadota bacterium
CACCCGGCACTCCGGACGTGCGTCGTCCTGGACCTGTCCGATGGCACGGAAGCCCACACCACGAGCCTCATCGCGACCTGCGTCAACGGCGGCGTCACTCCGCCACCGGCCCTCGCCGGGGACGGCAATCTGTACACGACCTTCCGCACCAGCGCCGCCACACGCGGCCTCGTGGACATCACCCGCTGTGCCATCGGGCGGTTCGATATCGCCACCGGGAAGATCGCCAGGCCCATTCTCTGCGGCGGCATGGAGGGTGTAAGCGAGGTGGTCGGCGTCAGGTCGCCCTTCGAGATCACCAGCGATGAGACCGTGACGCTGTCCAGCGGCGGCAAGCTGCTGTTCGGCATGCGCTGCGACGAATGCCCCGGGGCGGTGCACGTGGAGACCCGCGCCACGGCGAGAATGCCCAACGTGCCTCTCCCCCGCGCCAGTGACATGCAGCAGACCGGCAACGTCATCGCCATCAGCGGCAAGCACATCCTCTACACGAAGTTCAGCCACGTGATTTGCATGCGGGGCCAGTAGATCGCCGTCGCACCACTCGACGCGCCAGGAAAGCCCCGGCCCACCCGGCGTACGTCACGCCGGCGATCCACACGATGGCGTACGCGACAGCATAGACGGTCGTGCGCGTGGACAGGTGCGCGGTGGCGGCGATCAGCAGGGCCGTGTCGGCATCGATGCTGAACCCGGCGACGGGCCCCGGCACCCCGGGCCACGCGGGAATGACGGCGACGAGCCAGCCGAAGAGGCACTCCCGGATGCCCGTGCCCGATGCCAGTCCCACGAATCCGCCGCCGAGGCCCCCCCATCCCCCGCCCAGGAGCCCGGCGACGGCTCCGCCCACAAGCACAGCCGCCACGAAGCCTACTACCTGCACCGCGTAGACTCTGAGTGCGCAGAACGGCTGGAGAATGGCGGCGTAGCTCCGGGTGCAGTGGGCGGCCACGATGTGCAGCGCGGCGGCGGCGAGCATCCCACCCAGAGCCCCGAGCACGGCGCGGCACAGCTTTCCTCGTTCGGCAGCCGTCACCCGTGCACCTCATGCCCTTGCGCGCGGCCCGTCAGCCCGTCAGTGCCTCGGGCTCCATGATGTCGCCCACTATCGTCCCCTCAGTGTCCCGCGGCGCCGGCGTGCCGATGAGGTAGGCCAGCGTCGGCGCGACATCAACCGTCCACATCGGCGCCTCCCGCTCGTACCCAGCCTTCGTGCCCGGGCCCGCGACGATGAACACGCCCCGCACCGAGCACCCCCCAAACCGTGCCGTTGGGTGGTAGCAGTGATGCACGCCCTGGTGGCCGTCGCTCATGGGCTCAACGCCATCGTCGGGCAGAAGCGCCGGATCGATGGGGCCGACGCTGTGGATGTTCACGTTGTTCGTGTAGCCCGGGGCGAGGAAGTAGATGATGTCTCCCACGTTCGGGCCCCACTGTCCCAGATGCTCTGCGTCCTCCTTCCGGCATGCGAGGGCCACCGGGCACATCCCGGTCTCGGGATCGCGGATCTCGTACAACGTGTTGATCACCTGCGTCCGCACCTCTTCGTATTCGTCCCCCGGTTCGACGATCCCGTCCGGGTCCCGCCCCTTGAGGTTGATCCAGATGTTCTGGGCCAGCGGGTGGTCGCCGAGCACGATCTTGCTGCGCCGCCAGTCAAGCTCCAGCTTCCCGTTCTCCTCGTCCTGCATATAGTGCAGCAGCCCGGCCTTCTGCAGCCAGTGCCCGAGCCACACGCGGCGGACCGTGGGAATGGCACCGTGGTCGGAGATGATGGCCACCACGGTGCTGTCATCCGCGCACTTCTCGACAACGCTGCCCACCAGGCCGTCGAGGTTCCGGAGCTCGTCCCGAAACCGCTCCCACACACCCGCCTCCTGCTCAGGGGCGTAGCCCGGGGACGCCGCGCAGATGCCGTTGAGCGCGTTGTGGTTCAGGCCATCCGGCGCGTGCACCTGGAGCCACATGACGTCCCACTCGCGCGTGCGTGCCAGGCACTCACACGCCGCCGCAATGCCGGTGCACTGATCCGCAATGGACTCCTGCACCTGGCACAGAGGGCTGACCTTCGGCACGTCTTCCCTCGTCCCGTCGCTCTCGAAGGGCGCATCCCCTCCGGTCTGCATGCCCCGTTGGAAGACATCCTCAATGAGCTCGTCCGCGATCTCCTCGGGATGCGCCCATCCACTCCGGTTGAAGATCGTCGTCCGATACAACTCCACCTCGCGCCCGTCTGCCGACAGGCGCCGCAGCTTGAACCGGAACTTCCCCTCCACCTCGCCCCACCGCGTCCCGAACTTGTCCGCGATCCACTCGCTCCACGCTCCCTGCTCCAGGACAGCCACCGGGTGCTTGATGTCGCGCCCCCGGCAGATAGTGACTGTGTCGTACGCGTCCTCAGTGGACGCGGTGATGAGGGCGCAGTACAGAAGCCCCGGATCAATCTTCGGCGTCTCCCCATCCCGCTCGGACACGATCCAACCGGCAGCCGTCTGCTCGACGTCGGCTTCGCCGGTGACCACGAGGGCCGTCTCCCGGATCTCGCGTGCCGACTTCGGCAGCGTCTCCCACCCGCCGGGCGCGGCGCTGTGGAGGCGATTCGTCTGCTCGTCGCCCCCGCTCGGCACCGTGCTGAACACACTGGGAAAGCTCAACCGCACCAGCCGTGATGAGTATGGCCCCGATCCATCCACCGTGACGACCCCTTCTGCATTCGGGGGCCACCCGCCCGGGTAGTTCACCAGGATGCACTTGCGCCCCGCCCGCGCCGCGGCCTGCCAGAACCACTCCACATCCGTCAACTGGTTCAGGTTCTCATCGGCCACGCCGGCGAACGGAGGGAAGATGTTCTTGCCCAGCATGTGCAACTCGTCGAAGCGCTCGCCACTGACGTGCACGCCGAAGGTGTTGTTGCCGTGCGTGCCGGTCCACGTGCCGGTGGCAAGGCTCGTCCAGTTCGTCGGCGTGTCGCACGGCGGCGACGGCAGCGCCTCACAGAACGCGCCCCTCTCCATGAGGCCGGCGATGGCAGGCAGGTTCCCCTCACCTGCGAACTTGCGCACGAACTCGGGCATCAGGCCGTCAATGCCAATGACAATGAGCTTGGAGTCCTTTGGGGTCACAATGTGCCCCTCCCCTCACGTTCTCGCATCGGAATATACCAGAAAGGCCCAGGCAGAGCAAAGCATCGGCCAAAAAGGCGGCTGCGGGTGAAGGGGTGCCTGCCGGGCCGGAGAAACACTGCCACGCACGCCCACGGGAGGGATCCGGCAGTGATCAGGAAGTACCGGGAGCCCGATCGCGACGCCCTGAAGCAGATCACGGCGCAGACCTTCAAGCCCGTGTCAATCGACGCGGCCATCGGGAAGATGTTCGGCGACCCCGCCGGGACAACGTGGGACGAGCGCAAGCTGCGACACATTGACGCCGACTGCGACGCCAACCCGGACGGCATCTTCGTGTACGAGGAAGGCGGGGCCGTCATCGGCTACATCACCACGCGCCTGGACGACTTCGCCAAGTCCGGCTGGATACCGAACATGGCCGTCGCCGAGGGCCAGCAGGGGAAGGGCATCGGCCACCAGCTCGTCGCCAGGGCGCTGGAGTACTTCCGCGAGAACGGGATGGAGCTCGCACGCATCGAGACGCTCGTGCAGAACGAGGTCGGCGCGCACCTGTATACCAAGTTCGGCTTCCAGGAAGTGGCCCAGCAGATCTACTACTGCATGAGGCTGTAGCCGGTCATGGCCGATGGCCACGCACCACGAAA
Source organism: Armatimonadota bacterium (assembly GCA_050114035.1). Taxonomy (GTDB): domain Bacteria; phylum Armatimonadota; class Zipacnadia; order JAUWAU01; family JAUWAU01; genus JAUWAU01. The sequence goes on from JASFTE010000542.1 coordinate 3,770, forward strand.
GCGAGGGACTATCCATCAAACCCAAATTCGGCGTCATGGGTTCTGCCGGTGGGAAGATGGACGAGGACATCCGCGCCCGGGCCCGGGCCCTCGGGGAGCACATCGCGAAGCACGACTGCATCATCATCACGGGCGCCTGCCCGGGGCTGCCGCACGAGGCCGTCAAGGGAGCCAGGAGCAACGGCGGCCTGGTCGTGGGGATCTCGCCGGCTCTGTCCCTGGACGAGCACATCACGCGCTACACCTCCCCCCACGAGGAGTACGATGTGCTCATATTCACGGGC
>JASFTE010000543.1:0-4052 GCA_050114035.1 Armatimonadota bacterium
GAGACGGGCCAGGAGATTCGTACCCTCGAGGGCCACTCTGACGACGTCACAGCCTGTGCCTACAGCCCTGATGGGGCCCGGGTGGTCTCGGCGAGCAGTGATAGGACGCTCAAGCTCTGGGACGCGGAGACCGGTCAGGAGATACGCACCCTCGAGGGCCACACCGGCGGCGTCTGCGGCTGTGCCCTTAGCCCCGACGGCACCCGGGTGGTCTCGGCAAGCGGGGATAAGACGCTCAAGCTCTGGGACGCCGAGACTGGTCAGGAAATTCGCACCCTCGAGGGCCACATCGGTGCAGTCGCGGATTGCGCCTTCAGCCCCGACGGCACGCGGGTGGTCTCAGCTGGCGAATTGGATGATAACACGCTCAAGGTGTGGAACGCCGAGACAGGCGAGGTGGTTTGCACCCTAATTGGCCATGGCCGGTGGGTCAACGCGTGTGCCTTCAGCCCCGACGGCACCCGGGTGGTCTCGGCAAGCGAGGATGAGACACTCAAGCTCTGGGATGCCGAGACAGGCGAGCGGATCTGCACGCTAATTGGCCACACCTACTGGGTCCGCGCGTGTGCCTTCAGCGCTGACGGCACCCGGGTGCTGTCGGCAAGCACCGATCGGACTCTCAGACTCTGGGACGTCGAGATGGCCCAAGAGACTCGCACCTTGGAAGGCCATGGCGACGATATCCGGGCCTGTGTCTACAGCCCCGACGGCGCCCGGCTCGTATCTGCGAGCCGGGATGAGACGCTCAAGCTCTGGGACGCCGAGAGAGGCCAAGTGCTTCACACGCTCGAGGGGCATGATCGACCTATCGAGGCCTGCGCCTTCAGCCCCGACGGCACCCGGCTGGTCTCGGCAAGCTGTGAGAACACGCTCAAGGTGTGGGACGCCGAGACAGGCCAAGAGATTCACACCCTCGAGGGCCACACCGGCGGCGTCTGCGGCTGTGCCTTTAGCCCCGACGGCACCCGGGTGGTCTCGGCAAGCGGGGATAAGACGCTCAAGCTCTGGGACGCCGAGACTGGCCAGGAAATTCGCACCTTCGAGGGCCACAACGGTGCAGTCGGGGATTGCGCCTTCAGCCCCGACGGCGCCCGCCTGGTCTCGGCAAGCGATGATAAAACGCTCAAGGTGTGGGACGCCGAGACAGGCGGGGTGGTTTGCACCCTAATTGGCCAGTGGGTCAATGCGTGTGCCTTCAGCCCGGACGGCGCCCGGGTGGTCTCGGCAAGCTCGGATTATGCGCTGAAGCTCTGGGATGCCGAGACGGGCCAGGAGATTCACACCCTCGAGGGGCACACTGGCGCGATCAAGGCCTTTGCCTTTAGCCCCGACGGCGCCCGGCTCGTATCTGCGAGCCGGGATGGGACGCTTACACTCTGGGACGCCGAGACAGGCGAGGCGATTCACACGCTCCAGGGCCACGCCAATGGGGTCGACGCCTGCGCCTTCAGCCCCGACGGTGCCCGGGTAGTCTCAACTGGCTTCGACAACACGCTCAAGCTCTGGGGCACCGATACGGGAGAATGTATCGCAACGCTGCCGCTGTCGATGTACGGAACGTCAGCAGCGCATCACCCTCACCGGGCGATCGTCGCTTGCAGCGCCAGGAGTTCAGTCTACCTCGCCGATCTTGTCGGTATCACCTTGGGTGCGCTGGTGGTTACTGCCGTGGATCTCGGGAATGGCCCGGCAGTCCGTTGCCCGGTCTGCCTCGAGCGTCATCCCCTTCAGGAGTCCTGGCTCGGCCGAGAGTTGCACTGTCCTGGGAGCGCGTGCGACGCACGGTTGCGTGTCAACCCATCCATCGCTGGGCGTCGCGTGGTGGGATGAGCACGTTCGAACATCGTCCGCGACTGACAACACTTGCCTCCGAGCTTACCTGCACTTCCAAACGCTGCTGGAGAATTACGAAGGTCAGAAAACCTCGCTGCAAAAGTGTGCTCGAAAGTGTGCCTACTATGACCGAGGAATACCCGTATCGAGGTCCATTCAGTCTGGGAAGCTATCGGTGATTGTTGTTGCTTATACTGGATATTCCAGTAAATCGTGCCAGCCGTGGGCTGCATCATAATCCGTGGGTTCAAGTTTCGTGCACGTCCTGTCCGACTGTAGACAAATTGTAGACAAACCATTCGTTTCGATCGTGACCATCGGGATCCTCAACAGGCTGGAAGGCCGCTTCCTGTCTTGTTTCGAGTGCAATGGACCCCAATAGTCCTCGGTCAATTTCGTACTTCTAATCCGCACGTCTACCCGAGCGATTCTCCCGCCATCCCACGGTGTCATGCACTCCCGGACTGACGATCGCAAGTAGAGACTGGTCCCCCCAAAGGAGCCCTCCAGTAACGCTCTAGTTGACAGGCTATAACTTACGCCTAGATTTGTGCTTAACTTGATCCACCTTAGCCCGTCACGAGATGGAAGACGCGCGCTCCTCCACAGTTTCGCCTCAGTCGTCCGACAACTCCGAGCCCCGAGCGCACGGGGATGAGGCAGGCGGCCAGCCTCCGACGGTCGCCATCATCGGCCGGCCCAACGTGGGGAAGTCGACATTCTTCAACCGGATCGTCGGGGGCAGGCGGGCGATCGTCGACAGCGAGCCCGGCGTTACGCGTGACGTCCACTTCGCCGACGCCGAGTGGGCGGGCCGCCGCTTCTACATCGTCGATACGGGTGGCATCGTCGAGGACGCGGCAGGCGAGCTGGAAGGGGCGATCAGGCGGCAGGCGTTGACGGCCGTCGCCGCCGCCGACCTGCTGATCTTCATGGTGGACGGGCTCGAGGGCCTTCATCCGCTGGACCGGCATATCGCCGAGCTGCTGAGAAAGCAGGCCGTGCCGGTGCTGCTGGTCGTCAACAAGGTCGACAACTGGCCCGACGCCACGGAGCACCTGGAGTTTTTCGCCCTCGGCTTGGGCGACCCGCTGCCGCTGTCGGCGGTGAGCGGGAAGGGGAGCGGCGACCTGCTGGACCGCATCGTCGAGTTGCTGCCACCCGGGGTGGAAGGTGCGGAAGCGGAGCCGGGGCTCCGCCTGGCGGTGATCGGCCGACCCAACGTGGGCAAGTCGAGCTTCATCAACAAGGTGCTGGGCAGCGAGCGGCTGGTGGTCGCGGAGGAGGCGGGCACGACGCGTGACGCGATCGACACGCCGTTCCGGAAGGACGATCGGAGCTTCGTGTTCGTCGATACGGCGGGTCTGCGACGGAAGAGCCGCGTACAGACGGGCCTCGAGTACTACGCGATGTTGCGCACGTTGCGGGCGATCGACCGGGCGGACGTCTGTCTGCTCGTGGTCGACGCCGATGAGGGCGTCGGCAACCAGGACTTCCGGATAGCGCGACTCGCCTGGGACCGGGGCTGCGGGCTGGTGATGGCGGTGAACAAGTGGGACCTGGTCGAGAAGGAGACGAACACGGCGGTCCAGATGGAGAAGGCGCTACGCGACCGCGTCCACTTCCTCGAGGCGGTTCCCATCGTCTTCATCTCGGCGCTGGGCGGCCAGCGGGTCGGCCGGGCGCTCGACCTGGCCTGGCAGGTCGGCCAGGAGCGTGCTAAGCGGATACCGACCCCCGAGCTGAATCGGCAGCTCGCGGTACTGACCGAGGCGGTCCAGCCGCCGCAGAAGCGGGGCAGGCCGCTGAGATTCTACTACGCGGCCCAGGTCGGCAGCGCGCCGCCGGCTTTCGCCGTCTGGACGAATTACCCGAAGGAAGTACCGGAGAACTACGCCCGCTACCTGGTGAAGGGGTTCCGCAAGGCCTGGGGCTTCACCGGAACACCGATCCGCTTGAGGCTGCGGGCCCGCCGAAAGGGGCAGTCGTGATCGTGGTCGCTCTGTTGCTGGCCGCCTATCTGCTCGGATCGACACCGACGAGCTTCCTGCTGGCGCGCTACGGCAAAGGGATCGATCTCAGGGAGTTCGGCAGCGGCAACCTGGGTGCGACCAACCTGTTTCGGGCGGCGGGCCCCGGCTACGCGGCGATCTGCATGGTCGTCGACGTGGGGAAGGGGTTCGTGCCCACCTGGTTATTTCCGGGGCTCGACGGGCTCG